>CAIVHU010000244.1 GCA_903905735.1 uncultured beta proteobacterium | reverse complement strand
GAATGGCGCTTACTTTGGCTCCCAGTCGTGACCATGTATCTTGATTTTTCGGCGAGCGTGGTCACGCGGAACCTTTAACCACGGGTAGGGTTTGGGTCGTCGCTTTCGCATTCGTGGCTCCAGGCGCCCAGGTCGATTGCCGACCCTGCACTGGGCGATCAATGTGAACAGCCGCCCATCATCCTTTGTGGCCGACATTCCTCGCGAGACCCACTCCGTCCACAATTGCACGGTGTGCTTGAAGCTCAGCTCACGCGGGTCTATGTCGGCATTGCTGGCGGCCTGTGCCATGAGCAGGCGGATCACGTTGTAGGCCAGCAGATGGACCCACAGTTGTTTTTCGTTCATTTCCGGCGTCTGGCAGCTCAGCACGTCCATGCCCGTTGTGGTCTTGAGGTTGCGCAGATCGAGCTCGACGTTCCAGCGCCGCGCATACAGCTCCGAGAGATCGTCTTTTCCGACCCGTCGATGATCGAGCATCGTGGTGACCAGCACTTGATGTGCCACTTGTACTTCACGCACCGTGATTTCGTCGGGGAAGTCAGCATACTGCTCGGGCGTCATCCACTCTGGGCGGGCCGCAGGTTTGGGCCAGTGCACGATGTGGTCGCGCGTGCCCAGCGACTGTCCACGGCGGAAGTCGGTGATGCGTGCTCCGTTTTGTTCAAACAGTACGTCTACGCCCCTGGCCAGCAATGTGGCAATCAGCCAATAGTTGCAGTACAGGGCATCGGCGAGCATCACATCCCCTGGGGAGAAGCGATCGAGCAGCTCGCGTACCAATTCCTAGCTCACCGGTGCCCTTGCCGCTGTATGGCCCTATCGCTGCATCGAGCGCGGCGCCCGTGGCCAGGCAAATCACCATGACCAGTCGCGCCAATGGAAAGCCCACTCCTGGTGCCTGGGTGCTGGGCTGGGGATAGCGCTCCTGGTTCTCTGGGGTATCGGGCATGGAGATGCCGGTGCCGTCCACCAGCTTCACCGAACGCCCACGCCACAGCCATGGCACCAGCGCCTTCTCGCTGAGCAGGCGCCCTGTTTCGCACGTCAGGGTACTGACCATCTCCAGTGGCAGGCGCTGGCGCGCCCGGCAGAACCCGCCGGTATGGACACTGCACGGGGAGAGCCCATCGGCTGCGCGTTGCGCGGCCCACCCGTTGACCGCCTTCTGGCACGAGCCATCGGCCTCCAGCACCTGGCGCATGAACATCGACAGCGTAACCGTTGGCGGATACAGCCGCTCGCGGTGCTCGGGCAGCAGCGCTTCGGTCGTCGCGAGCAATTGCGGACTCGTCAGGATGTTGAAGAACTCCACCGCCTGGGTTGCTTTGGCCTGGCGTCCGATCCGCGTTTGACGTTGATGCAAAACATTTCTGGCGTTACGATCCATGGTGGCTGGCCTTCGCAATGATGGTTTGGGTGCGTAGTAACAACCATCCTATCAATCCATGGGGCAGCTACCTCCTTTTGCCTTCAAATTCAAGTGCTTACGCCGGTGACTTCAACGTCATGAGGCTTATGTAAGTGCCATTC
>CAIVHU010000243.1 GCA_903905735.1 uncultured beta proteobacterium | reverse complement strand
CCGGCATGTCCAGCAGTTTCGAAGCCAGCCATCCGCTGCCCGATGGCAGTTGCCTGGAGGTTTTGTTCACCGCCACGCCGATTCGTCTGGAGAACCAGACCCGGCTCGCCGTCGTCGGCGTAGACATCACCGAGCGGAAGTCTGCTGAGCAAAAACTACGACTTGCGGCAAGCGTGTTCACCTATGCGCGCGAAGGCATCACCATTGCCGATGCCAATGGATTGATTGTTGATGTCAATGATGCGTTTACCCGCATTACCGGCTACAGCCGTGAAGAGGCCATCGGCCAGAACCCGAGCATGCTCCAGTCTGGTCGCCAGGACAAGGCATTTTATGAAGCCATGTGGCAGGATTTGCTGGGCACGGGACACTGGAGCGGCGAAGTCTGGAATCGGCGCAAGAATGGCGAGGTGTATGTCGAATTGGTGAGCATCAGTGCGGTTCGTGATGCGCAAGGCAAGACGCAACAATACGTGGCGCTGTTCTCCGACATCTCGGCCATCAAGGCCCATGAGACGCAGCTGGAGCACATTGCGCATTTTGATGCACTGACCAACCTGCCCAACCGGGTGCTGTTGGCCGACCGACTCCAGCAGGCCATGGTGCAGACCCTGCGACGCGGCCAACAACTGGCGGTGGTTTATCTCGATCTGGATGGATTCAAGACCGTCAATGACCATCACGGGCATGACGTAGGTGACCAGTTGCTGACCACCGTCTCCAAGGCCATGCAGAACACTTTGCGCGAAGGTGACACTCTGGCGCGGATCGGCGGTGATGAATTTGTTGTGGTACTCATCGACTTGGAGGGCCCTGCAAGCTGCATGCCGATGTTGCGGCGACTGCTGCAGGCTGTTGGTGCGCAGGTGCAATTGGGGGACTTGACGCTGCAAATCTCGGCCAGCCTGGGTGTGACCTTTTACCCTCAGGCGCATGACATTGATGCCGATCAACTGTTGCGCCAGGCAGATCAGGCCATGTACCAGGCGAAAGTGGCTGGCAAGAACCGATTTCACGTCTTTGATGCCAAGCTGGACAGTAGCCTGCGTGATCACCACGAATCATTGGAGCGCATCCGTCTGGCCCTGGCTCAAAACGAATTTGTCTTGCATTACCAACCCAAGGTCAACATGCGAACCGGCGAGGTCATTGGCGCTGAGGCGCTCATCCGCTGGGAGCATCCCGAGAAGGGGCTGTTGGCACCCGTGGCTTTCCTGCCGGTGATTGAGGACCGCCCACTGGCAGTTGAGGTCGGGGAGTGGGTCATCGACAATGCGTTGACGCAGTGCGAACGATGGCAAGCAGCCGGACTGACTATTCCCGTTAGCGTTAACGTCGGCGCTCGCCAGTTGCAACAAAGTGACTTTATGGAGCGACTGCAAGCTATTCTGGCCAAACATCCGCAGGTGAATCCGAGCGCCTTGGAGCTGGAAGTGCTGGAGACCAGCGCTTTGGCAGACATGGAACAGGTATCGACAGTCATTGAGGCCTGTGCCCAGATCGGCGTGACATTTGCGCTGGATGACTTTGGCACAGGTTACTCGTCCCTGACCTATCTCAAACGCCTGCATGTCAACATGCTCAAGATCGACCAGAGCTTTGTGCGTGACATGCT
>CAIVHU010000242.1 GCA_903905735.1 uncultured beta proteobacterium | reverse complement strand
TTCATGATTCTCTCGATTGCAGTCGTTCAAATATGTGCGGTGTCAACCCGCTCAACGGGGCATCTAGTTTCTGCAGACTAGCCCTCTGTACGGTCGTTGAATTTGGGTGACCATGCCGTTTAGTGGCTGCTCGCTTGTCTCAAACTTTGGCGCGCCAATTGATGTGATCGGCAGCCACAGGCAACGCCAAACCATTATTTCAATCCAAAACAATTTCTACATACGGTCGCTCAACATCACCCTAAATGCATCAAAAGCCTTTTGCATGATCAGTGGCTTATAGGGATACATATCAGCAGGGTCGGTTGAGTGAATCAGGCCGCGTGAATCCGCTTCAAACAGGAGCAATCGTCCATCAGAGAGTTCGGCGCAATCGATGGTCACATAGTCCATCTTCAGCAGCTTGGCGATGGCATCCAGCTGGTCACGATACCGGACGGCAAAGCTGGTATCAAAAGTCTTCATGAAAGCGGCTTCTTCAATCCGCTTGTCTGCGCTTGCTTCCATTCCTGCAGTGAGGTAATGGACCATCCAGGATTCAGAAATAGCCAGATGACAGATATACGGCTTGCCATCAATCAGAACAATCCTGAGTTTACGAAACATGCCGTCCTGAGACCTGTAGTCAACGTATTGACCCACGTAATACGCCGTTGAGGGGAACTGGTCGAGGTAAATATCCAGTTCATTGGCATTGCCAACTCGCTTGAGGCCCTTTCCTCCTTGGGTATCGATCGGCCGGATGGTGATCGGATAGTCCATGTCAAGGCCACCGTGTCGGTGCCAGCGCACGGTTCTGGGCACAACCAAGCCGTCAACATCCTTTAGAAGGCGGTAGCATGCATCTCTGGCACCGTTTTTGATCATCTCAGGATGATTCAGAACGGGCCGAGGCCAATCTTTGGCCAGCGATGCAACTTGCGTGAGAATTTGTGAGTTTTTATCGGACTCGCCAATGGCAACAAACGCAATGTCATGCTCGGGTATCACGCCAGGTAATTCCTGACCTGGGAGGATAAACAACAGATCCATTTGCACCTCAGAGTTGTCGAGCACAAACTCAATCGGCGTGTTGTCCTGCATGTTTCCCGGCCCAAGGATCACGAGCAGGCGAACTTTGGGATCGCTGGGCCCGGCGAGACGGTAAACACGCTGCAGTGACAGCGCTCTTGCCTGCATGTCGAGCGCAAACTCATTCTGGTTCAGGGCGAGCAAAACAAAAACCATTTGCATGCACACAAACGACAGATCAGCCACGGCATGCGTGTCTGAAATCAACGTCGACAGCTCGACCGGCGACATGCGCACGATGGTAGGTAGCCCCACAATGCGCGGCAACTCCAACTCTGCCAAGCGGTATTTCAAAACTGGTTGATTCATCTTACAAAAGCTTACGAAACCGCCATTGCGTCGTCATACTTCGCCAGCATACTCGCCAAGACTTGAGATAAGTCAACTTACGGAGGGTCGTCGAGATGCAAGTTCTGCTTTGCAGTACGCCTGGGAAACAACTGCGCCTTGCCATGTTTGAGGTTTCCAATAGATCGAACTTGGGTGGTTCCCTATGGCTTGGGCTGATGAACTCGGTGGGTATGCCATGAACGCGAATGACATTAAACCTGCATTGTCAACCACCGTTGCGGACTTGCAGGCTGCTGCGAATACCATCCCGCAGCTGGTCGCTGAGGTTTATGCCAATGCGCCTATGTCCGTGCGTGTCAAGCTTCTAGAGCAATTGATCAGGCCTCTGGGGGTTCTTGCGCTGGTCGCCATTTCAAATGGTGTTTTTGCCAAGATTCGCTTCAAAAGTGGCTGGCCAGACATGTGCATTCGCTGGGAGGATGCACAGAATGTGCAATCAAGAGATGTGGCTGCGCTGGTAGAGCGGGTGCAACAAGTCAGTCTCCATTCGTTTGATGGACTGGCTAAGGTGTTGACGACTTCACCCGTGCTGACTGGATCTGCCGCTGCAGCGGTCTTGATCACACTGCTTGTCAAATCTGCCAAAA
This sequence comes from uncultured beta proteobacterium, assembly GCA_903905735.1. GTDB lineage: Bacteria > Pseudomonadota > Gammaproteobacteria > Burkholderiales > Burkholderiaceae_C > Rhodoferax. The sequence goes on along the minus strand of CAIVHU010000242.1, from coordinate 740 downwards.
ATCGGCGAGAGAGTGATCTCGGGATGTGATTTCGGAGATTGCGAAGACTGATGGGCCGCATAGCTGCAAACTGTTAGTTAAGTCTTTCTTAATATTGCACCGCAACAATACTGATTCCGACACACGTTGGAACTCTCAATCATCAAGGAATCCTCACTCATGAAATCACTCTTGCTCCTGCCTATCATCATCGCCATGTCAACCGCTGCCATGGCTGAGCCGACCTGCCATGCACCCAAAGACAAGTGGATGACGCAGACCAGCTTCAAACAGAACATGGAAACACAGGGCTACAAGATCAAGACCCTCAAAGTCACCAATGGCTGCTATGAAATTTACGGCCACGACAAAGCTGGCAAGCGCGTCGAAATGTCGTTCGATCCCGTCACAGGCGATCTGGCTAAATAGTCTTCAGGCCAAGCGCTATCACTATGGAACAGGTCACCAGCCCCAATGCCCAACCCGTGTGGGACCGCTTTGTGCGGGTATTTCACTGGTCACTGGTTTCGTGCGTGACCTTCAACTACTTTGTCATGCCCGACGGCAAGACCCTGCATCAGGTCTCAGGTTATCTGGCAGTCTCTTTGGTGGTGGCACGCATCATCTGGGGGTTCATCGGCACCCGGCATGCCCGGTTTGCAGACTTCTTTCCTACGCCAAGTCGCCTGGCTGAACACGTCCGCCAAGTCAAGTCTGGCCAGCACGTTGCCATCCTGGGGCACAACCCGGTGGGTGCACTG
>CAIVHU010000241.1 GCA_903905735.1 uncultured beta proteobacterium | reverse complement strand
GGTGCATCAACGCCAGTCTCGGTGGCCGCGGTGTCGGAAAGTGTCGAAGTTGCACGCATAGGTGCAACGGTAGAGGAAAAAGTTGACTGTGTCCAGCAATTTCTTTACTGGTCTACGGGTCTACCGAATATTTACCCAAAAGTAGGGCTTTTTTTATGCCTAAAAAGTTCCAAACGTCCCCAAATTGAACCTCATTCCTCCTACAAACTGCGGACAAAATCGGTCAGCGCCGGGCGCACGTGCAGGTTTGCGTTTTGACACGGTGCCCACGTTGATGCAACACACGGCCTGTTCACCATCGGACAAGTGAAACAGCTGGCGCATTGGTTCGGTGCGCATCGCCTTGCCGCTGGTCAGGCTGGTGCCAAAGCCCATGCTGTAGGCACACAGCAAGACGTTTCGAATGGCCGCGCCAAGCGACACCATGCGCTGCAGTGGGTCAATATTCGGCTCGACCGGGCCAAGGCGGGCGATGGCCAGCACCAGAAACGGTGCCCGAAAAGCCTTGTCGTGTGCGGATGAGATTTGTGCGTCGGTGGCACTGGCGTCTCGGTCCATCAAAGCCTGGGCAAACACCTCGGCGAGCAGATGGCGTTTGTCCTGCGGCACCAGCACAAAGCGCCAAGGTCGGATCTGACCATCGTCTGGCGCTGCTGCGGCGGCAAGAAACATGTCTTTGATCTGATTCTCGCTAGGTCCGGGTGCCAGCAGCCGCCGGGGCGAGATGTTTTGGTGCGTGCTGATCAGGTTCAGCGCGAAGTCTGTCTCCTGCGAACGATCTGCGTTGGTGTCACTTTGCGCGCTTGAAGTGGTTTTGCAATTCATCGTCCGCAGTGTGCCAGCGAACAGACCCGCTGCACGCATCCACCTATAACTGTTGCCATCAAGAGTGATCCTGCGCTTGATGGACTTACAGGAGATGGATGATGACGACATACTCAAGACGCTGGCTCGCAGCCTTGTTCGGCGCTGCTGCCGTGTTGACCGTGGGCTGCAGCAGTTTAAAAACGCCCGCCACCGCTGATGTGGCAGTTTCCAAGGCTGCTGTAGCGAACGCGGCTGGCGCCGGTGGCGTGGAATACGCCCCGGTGGAGATGACCTCTGCTCGCGACAAGATGGCGCTGGCCAACAAAGCCATGGCTGCCAAAGACTACAAAACGGCCAGCGACCTGGCTGCACAAGCCGAGGCTGATGCCAACCTGGCGCAAAGCAAGGCCAACTCGGCCAAGGCGCAAGCCGCTGCCGCCGCGTTGCAGGAAGACATTCGTGTACTGCGCAATGAGCTTGAGCGCAACCTCTGAACCTGATTCAACCCACCTCACATCGATTGGATTTTCCCATGAAAAACAACTATCTCACGCCCATCGTTCTGGCCATGGCCGCACTGTTGGCCGCTTGCGGGACAACCCCCAAAGCGACGTCGCTGCTTGATCAGACGCGTGTCGAGTACCGCGTGGCGCAAGCCAGCCCGACTGTCGCCACCTACGCATCGGTGGAGATGAAACAGGCCAGTGATGCCATGGCGCAAGCCGATGCTGCAGCCGCAAACCGTGACAGCGATGCAGACATCGATCAACTGGCCTATCTGGCCCGGCAAAAAATTGCCCTGACCCAGGAAGTTGCCAAACGCAAAGTGGCCGAAGCCCAAGTGGCCAACGCTGGCAAGCAACGTGACCAACTGATGCTGGACCAGCGCACCAACGAAGCCAATGCCGCCCAGATTCGCGCCAATGCCGCAACGCTGGCCGCCGTGGTGGCTCAAAATGATGCCGCCCATGCCAAGCAGCAAACCATGCTCGCCCAGGACGATGCGGCCAATGCGCAGATGCGCAATGCCGAGCTTGAAGCCCAGTTGGCTGATCTGGCGGCCAAAAAAACTGCTCGCGGCATGGTAATCACCATGGGTGACGTGTTGTTTGGTACGGACCTGTCCCGCCTGAACAGCGCGGGCATGGCCACTGCGCAAAAGCTGGCCAACATTCTGCAAGCCAACCCGCAGCGCAATGTGCTGGTGGAGGGTTTTGCCGACAGCACGGGTGCGGCTGACTACAACCAGGCCTTGTCAGAGCGTCGGGCCAGCGCCGTTCAAATGGCGTTGCAGCAATATGGCATTGCCCCCGGACGTGTGGCCATGCGCGGTTATGGTGAGTCTTTCCCCGTGGCTGGCAACGACACCGCAGCCAGCCGCCAATTGAACCGCCGGGTGGAGATTGTCCTGTCTGATGCGCAGGGCAATGTGATGGCGCGCTGATGAACGTTATTCACAACTCACAGGAGATGTCATGAAAGGTTACGTGCAAAATATTGAGGGCTTGGCCGTCAAGAACAAAGACTTTCGCGAAGTGCTATACACGGCGAAGTTTTGCCAACTGGTGTTGATGTCCCTGGAGCCGGGCGAAGACATTGGCGAAGAGGTGCACAAACTTGACCAGTTTTTCCGGGTGGAGCAGGGCTCAGGCGAGGCGGTGATCAACGGTGTCAAAACGCCCATTACAGAGGGCTTTGCTGTGGTGGTGCCAGCTGGGGCACGGCACAACATCGTCAACACCGGCGCGGCGGCGCTCAAGCTTTACACGCTGTATGCGCCGCCCAACCACCGCGACGGCGTCATACACCACACGCGTTCTGATGCACAGGCGGATCACGAGCATTTTGACGGCAAAACCTCAGAGTAGCTGGCGGGGTTGGGCCATACGGAAGGCGCCAATTCACCTCAAGAGCTTCAGGTCAAATCGAATGCGAAATTGGCCTGAAGCCCTTTCACTACATGCACTGGAAGCTATAATAAAAATAGCTTATGGTGGTCATTGGCCATGACGCAGCACGACTGGCGTTGCTCACGCAGTGTTGACATCCTTGAACTCACCTACGGCCCGGTTGATCACCTCTTTGGCGATGGTTGTTTCAGCTTCGGTACGGGCTTCAACCACCAGAACGACCTGACCGTTCATGATGGCATCTTGCACCATGTTGGCAAACTTGCCTTCTTTTTTCTCGTTGCTGTCGCTTCCCACCACGGCACCAATGACACCGCCCAGACTGGCACCCCAGCCTAACAGCATCAGGGGTGCCACCAGTGGACTGGCCACAAACAGCGTCACATCGGCAGCCACCAGCGCAATTTCAGTTAACACGCCCAAACCCGCGCCCACGGCCACGCCGGTAGCGCCGTCAACCATCAGGTTTTTCAACGTGGCGTTGCTATTGACGTCCGGGTCCGGCGTGATCGTGGCGCAATCGTTGTCATAGATGTTCAGTTGCGCAACGGGCAGGCCGCGGATGACCAGTTTATCGAGGGCGATCTGCGCCTCTTCGCGCTTGACGAAAAATCCCGAAACGTGGTGCCTGTAGTCAGTCATGCTTGTTCTCCAACGAATTAATGTGAGTCACGAAAGCCGAGTGTCATTTTTTGCACCGGGTGCAGTCTGTGTGTTGCCGAACCGACATCGCACGCTAGATCAACGTCAATCCGGGTATGCCATCCGCCCCGCACACGCCGTCTTCAGTCAAAAAAACGCCGAAAAAGCGGCTGCTATCTGTTGCCGTTTTTGACGGCTTCAGCGCCCATGAGATGCCTTTATGCCTTGAGGCCAGCGTGTTGAATGGCGCCACCTGCCATGCCGACAGCTTGGACTTTCCAGAGGGACAGGAAGACCCGGCGCAGTCTGCCGAGCTGGAACGACAGCAGGATGCCTAGATAACAATTTGTACGCCACCCCTCATCTCTGGAGAACCTATGCCCAAGAACCCATGGAGCGCCAAGCGCCAACGCCAGTACAGCCACATCAAGAACAGTCTGGTCGAGCGTGGGCGCGATGAGCCTGTTGCCGAGGAAATTGCCGCTCGCATTGTCAACAAGGAGCGTGCACAACACGGTGAGTCCACAGTGGCCAGCACCTCGTCGATCCATGACATGTCGGCCGGTCGCCGTGGCGGGCTGCGCTCACATCAAGGGCCGGGTGGCCGCACGCTGCTGCAGCTCCGCAACGAGGCGCGCCAGCGTGGTCTCAAAGGGCGCTCCAAAATGAACAAGGCACAGCTCGAAGCCGCGTTGACTTGAGCATGGCCGGTGCTTGGGCGGTGTGCAGTCCTATAATATTTCTTCAGATTATTGCCTATAAAAATGCCTACTAGCCAATACAGAATATGGGCTAGTAGCTATGAATTCAATATCAAATTGACGGGCGCGGCTGGGGTCAATGTGCCAGCCAATCTTGCCGATGTGCGGCTACGGTGGCGGCGATGGATGCTCTAGCAACGCCTTGCCCAGTTGATCCACCAACTCAGCCCAGTCAGAGTCCTGGCTCAAGGATTCGTGCAGAAAAGTGGCTTGCGAAGTTGTCCAGAAAGGCGCATCAGGCAACCTCATGCCTTGCGCCAGAGAGGCGTGGGTGGCCAGAAACTGCGCGATGCTCCGGTCGTCGTTGGGCAGGCCAAGCTGCGCAAACAGCTCACTGAAGTCGTGAACTGGTGCGTTCATGCCGCATGCTTCGTGACCCAGGCCACATACTGATCCATCCAGCCCTGCAGAAACTTCTTGCTGGCTTCGCCAATACTGCCGTCTTGGTTGAAAAGATCCTCCTTGGCCTGGATGAAGGCTTCAGGCTGGCCCAGTGTCGGCACGTTCAGGTAAGCCAGCACATTGCGCAGGTGCTGCTGCGCCATCGCTGTACCGATGGCACCCACCGACACGCCCAGCACACCGGCGGGCTTGCCCGCCCAGGCGCTGTCGCCATAGGGTCGTGAGGCGTGGTCAATGGCGTTTTTGAGCACACCGGGCATGGAGCGGTTGTATTCTGGCGTGACAAACAGCAGGCCCTGAGCAACCTTGATGTCCGATTTGAGCGCGAGCACCGATGCGGCTTGATGCGCGTCGTCGTCCTGGTTGTACAGCGGCAGGCCACCGATGTTCACTTGTTTGAAAGTGAAATCAGCCGGTGCCAGCCTGACCAGCGCGGTGGCCAGCTTCTTGTTGAATGAGTCGTGGCGCAGGCTGCCCACGATGACGGCGATGTGGAACTGGGTCATGGTCTTCTCCTCAAAAATGATCAATGATGCCCCCCTACTTTGCGGATATCCGTGCGCTAACGAACGCTGCGCAGCCGAAAACCACGCAGTTCAAAGGGACATCCAAGCCTCGCTGTTGCGCTGTCTGTGTGATGGCGAACATCTGTCCTGTCAATCGCCCTTTAAGCTCATCCGTTCCTTTTCAAGGGGTTCTGCCATGCCTTCAGCCAGCTCATCACAATCGCCCGTCATGCCTGAAACGGGTCAAGCTCGCACAGTGTCAGACAGCTTCGGCTCGATCAGCGTGCCAGCAGGTGTGTTGTGGGGCACGCAAACCGCCCGCAGTCTGCAGTTTTTTGCCATTGGCGAGCAACGCATGCCGCCCGACATCATCCACGCGCTGGCCTGGATCAAGTGGGCCAGCGCCCACGTTAACCGCGACCTCCAACTGCAAGACCCGCTCAAGGCACAAGCCATCGCCAGCGCAGCAGAACGTGTGGCCAACGGGGAGTTTGACGCGGAGTTTCCCCTGTCGGTGTGGCAAACCGGCTCTGGCACGCAGAGCAACATGAATGTCAACGAGGTGATTGCCACGCTCGCCACCCGCGCGCTGGGGCAGGGCGCAGGCACCGGCGTGGCGGTGCACCCGAACGACGATGTCAATCTCGGTCAATCCTCCAACGACGTGTTCCCCAGCGCCATGCACATCGCTGTGGGGCTGAAAACCCAACAGGCGCTGCTGCCTGCCCTGGCTGAACTGCGTAGCGCGCTGGCGGCCAAAGCCGAGGCGTTCAAATCCGTGGTCAAGATTGGCCGCACCCACCTGCAAGATGCCACACCGGTCACGCTGGGCCAGGAGCTGGGAGGCTACGCGGCGCAACTCACGCTGTGCCAGGACAGTTTGCAGTTCGCGCTGGGCGCGGTGCACACGCTGGCTATGGGCGGCACGGCGGTGGGCACCGGCCTCAACACGCAACCGGAATTTGGCGCACGGGTGTGCGCGGCGCTGGCCAAGCGGCTCGGTTTGCCGCTGGTCCAGGCTGACAACCTGTTTGCCGCCATGGCTGGCCATGAAGCCCTGGTGGCCTTGCATGCCAGCCTGAAGATGCTGGCCGTGGCCCTGACCAAAATTGCCAACGACATCCGCCTGATGGCCAGCGGGCCGCGCGCCGGGCTGGGTGAATTGACCTTGCCGCAGAACGAGCCTGGCAGTTCCATCATGCCCGGCAAGGTGAATCCGACGCAGGTTGAGGCGCTGACCATGGTTTGCGCGCAGGTGCTGGGACATGACGTGGCGATCAGCTTTGCCGCCAGCCAGGGCCAGTTTGAGCTCAACGTCTATAAACCCCTGATCGCCCTGGATGTGCTCGACAGCTTGCGCCTGCTGGCGGATGCGATGCGCAGTTTTTCACGGCACTGCGTGGTGGGCATCGCGGTCAATCAGGCACGTGTGGACGCGCTGCTGCAAAGCTCGCTGATGCTGGTCACCGCGCTGGCACCCCACATCGGGTATGACCGCGCGGCTGCGATTGCCAAACACGCGCAGGCGCATGACTTGTCGCTACGCGAGGCCGCACTGGCACTGGGCACGGTGACACCAGCGCAGTTTGATGCCTGGGTGGATGCCCGGCAGATGCTGGGTGCGCCCGTTCATGCGACTTAAATGAGACAAGTCGGCACCAGATGAATCCTTGTGTTCGCCAGCCCACCGACCAGCTTGTTCTCCCACCCTAAGCTGCAGTTTTTAAGGAAAAACCATGAAACACATCCTTGTCATTGCAGCAGTTATCGCCACACTGGGTCTGGTCGCCTGCGAGCGCGCCGCGGTCGTCACCCCACCGCCAGCCACCGTCGTGGTGCCCGGTCCGGCTGGCCCCACGGGTGCCACTGGATCGACGGGCGCGACCGGCGATCAGGGAGCCACAGGTGGCCAGGGTGCCACCGGTACTGCGGGTGATCAGGGTGCTACCGGTAAATCGGGCTCTGGCACCACCGTCATCGTGACACCGCCAGCTTCTGCGCCTGCCAACTGACCCGACGCACCCAGCCAATCAAGGAACTGCTTGGATGAGCACCCCAGCCGCGTCCCAACGGTTGCCGTGGCCCAGGCTCATTATGCCAGTTGGCATGTTGGTCGCTGTGCTGGTGGGCTGCAGCCAGACTTCCGAGTTGCGCGCCGATATGGGCGTCGGGTTGCAGCCCATACTGCCAGCGCCTGAACATGCGCTGATTCCCACCGTGAACATCGCTCCTGCCGTCGGCTGGCTCGCAGGCACGGCACCCACACCCGCGCCCGGCACACGGGTGGTGGCGTTTGCCAGTGGCCTGGATCACCCGCGCTGGCTGTATGTGTTGCCCAATGGCGATGTGCTGGTGGCAGAAACCAACGCCCCGCCCAAACCCGAAGACGGCAAAGGCATCAAAGGTGCCATCATGGGCTTGGTGATGAAGCGCGCCGGTGCCACCGTGGCCAGTGCCAACCGCATCACCCTGCTGCGCGACACCAACGGCGACGGTGTGGCCGATGTGCGATCGGTGTTGCTGGAAGGCCTGAACTCGCCATTTGGCATGGCGCTGGTGGGGCACACCCTGTATGTGGCGGATTCTGATGCCGTGCTGCGTTTTCCGTATGTCGACGGCGACACACACATCGTCGCACCGGGGACCAAACTGGTGGATTTGCCTGCGGGTCCGATCAACCACCACTGGACCAAAAACCTGATCTCCAGCCCGGACGGCAGCAAGCTCTTTGTGACCGTGGGCTCCAACAGCAACGTGGCTGAACGCGGCATGGACGCGGAAGCGAATCGCGCCGCCATCTGGGAGGTCGATGCCGCTACCGGTAGCCATCGCCTCTTTGCCACCGGTCTGCGCAACCCCAATGGCCTAGCCTGGGAGTCGAGCAGCGGTGCCTTGTGGACGGTGGTGAACGAGCGCGACGAACTCGGCAACGACTTGGTGCCCGACTTTTTGACGTCGGTGCGCGATGGCGGCTTTTACGGCTGGCCGTACAGCTACTTTGGCCAGCACGTGGACACGCGTGTCACGCCCCAGCAGCCCGACCTGGTAGCGCAGGCGATTCCGCCAGATTACGCGCTAGGCGCGCACGTGGCCGCATTGGGCCTGGCCTCTGCCAAGGGCAACACGCTGGGTAACCCGTTTGCCAACGGCATGTTCATTGGTGAGCATGGCTCCTGGAACCGCCGTCCGCACAGTGGCTACAAGGTCGCCTTTGTGCCGTTCAAAAACGGTCAGCCCGATGGTGCGCCGGTGGATGTGTTGACCGGCTTCCTCAGCCCCGACGGCAAAGCCTATGGCAGGCCGGTCGGTGTGGCGCTGGACCACCACGGCGCGCTGCTGGTGGCCGACGATGTGGGCAATGTGATATGGCGCGTCACGGGCCATGGTTTGTAGCTAAATCAGGCTGCAGCCCCCGACAATAAAGCGCCAATAGCTACTCTATTTGTAGTATTCAAGGCGCTGTCAGCCGTCGGGTCAGGGTGCTGGCTCAGGCGGCGTGGTGCCGTAATAGTTGTGAACTTCCTTGGCCCAAGCGGGATCTGCCATATTTGGCCAGTTGTCCTTGTCAAAGCCGGGGGCAGCTTCCATGCGGTCTTTGGCCACGTCCAGGGTAAAACGTTTGTTGTCGGTGTCCAGCGTCAAGGCTTCCCACGGCACGGCAAACAGTTTGTCGCCCAGGCCCAGAATGCCGCCATAGGACAACACCGCGTAGCTGATGCGCCCGGCACGCACCTCAAGCATGATTTCCTTGATATCGCCCAAATCTTCGTCCTGGAGGTTGAAGACATCGTTGCCGATGAGGGTGTCCGCGCCCATCAGGCGCGGGCCGGGCCCGTCGCTGTCAGACACGGCGTACATGCCAAAACTGTCGCGTTCAACGTAGTTCATGGTGTGCCGCGTTCATGCATGCGATTTGACCGCGCGTTTCACCGCGTCGCGCGCATCCTTGGCGAGTTCCTTGGCATCGCCCAAACCTTCTTGCGCCTTGCCCTTGACCTGAAGGTGGATGCCTTTGGCTTGCTGCGACGGGCTGTCCACCAGCTTGCCAGTGGCTTCCTGTACCTTGCCGGCGATGTCTTTGGCTTGGCCTTTGACTTGGTCTTTGTTCATGATGTTTCCTTGTGTTGAAGTGGATCAATGTGACTGCGAGCCTGATTCAGACCCGGGTTCCAGATTAGCCACCGCACGGCACTTTGTCGGTGCGCTTGCATACACAAGCCATCACCGCGTTGGGTACGCAAGCGCACAGACGCGCCAGCAGGCGCAGCCTAAGCTCAACAAGCAAGCCAGACTTCAAAGCTGGCCCGCGATTTACCAACAGGAGAAATCATCATGAGTACCCGCGACATCTACATCACCAAAATGAAACTTCAGCTCGACGAACTGAACCTGCAAATGGGCAAGCTTGAAGCCCGTGCCCAGGAAGCGCGCGAAGACATGCGCGACAAATACCAGGCCGAGATGAAAAAGCTGCATGCACAGTCCGAACTGGCCAAGGCCAAGCTGGATGATATGCAGGCCAGCAGTGCGACTGCCTGGGACAGTATGGTGGCTGAAATGGACAAGGTGCGCGACGCGTTTGTGCACTCGTTCAGCTACTTCAAATCACAGGTTTAAGTTGCCCTGCCCACGGCGCGGTTCACTGCGCCGTCTGCTGGCGCACATGTTCGGCCCGCTTCATCTCCAGATAGGCGGGTCGTTCTATTTCGTGCAATTGGCTGGGGTATTGTTCGGTGGCCGTGAACCAGCTCTGTAAACTGTTTTCAAACCGCTCGGCAGGGGGCTGCTGGCCGGACGCCAGATAGCTGTCGATGGCCAGGTAATAACGCATGGTGTTTCGCTCCACCACGCCGCGCACACCGCTTATCCAGGCCGGATGCCCATCCACGGGCTCACCCGTTACGGTAAAGCCGACCTTGCCGCTGCCCACCGTGGCCAGATAAACCTTCATGGCCAGTCTGGCCGCCAGATTGGCGCTGTAACTGTAGGTCAGGTGCAAAAAGGTCTGGTTGGGGGGCAGCGCCACCGCTTCCAGGGCAATGCGATAGTCGCTGGTGCCCATCGGGCCGTCCCGGGCGCTGAGTTGTACTTCAAAATAATCTGGCTGCGAGGCCACCACGCGGTAACTGAGTACCACGCGTGCTGCCTGCGCCAGTTCCTGCGGGTTTTTGGTGCCGATGTTGACGTTCAAAACAGTGCCTTGCGGCCCGTTTTGGGCGTGGCAATATTTGGTGTTGAGATGCAAGATCAGCACCTCACACCACTGTTGCGGGTCTCTTAGCGCGCTGCTCACCTGGGCAAACGGAAAAGCCATTAGCGCATGAATATCGCCGCGTAGGCCCTGCGGTGTTTCAGTCGATGCCAGCACCAGCGGACGCGCGAACGCGTTGTGCTGCAGCTGCTCACTGAGCGCGGTGTGTTGCGCACGAAGGACCTGTGCAGCATCAGGTGGGGCCTGCGCCAATGCCGCACCTGCCTGCGCTGCCAGGCAGAACGCCAGCGCCAGCACCGCCAAGCAGTGCCGGGATGCCAGCCGGGTCGCGGTGCCGCCAAAACCCGGCATAGTCCAGCTTATTTGCTGACTTCGTGGCCCACCACACCGCCCACGGCAGCGCCAACACCGGTGCAGGCCAAGCCGCCACACAGCACATTGCCAGCCACGCCGCCAATCACAGCACCAGCGGCGGTGCCTTTTTCCTGATGCGTCATGCCGGCGCAGCCACCCAAGGCGAGGCTTGATGCCAACAGCGCAGCCGACACAACGGCGTAAAAACGGGTATTGAGGTTCATGATGAAATTCTCCAGACGACTATCAAACATTCAATCGTGGTCGCTTGGATGCGGCTACGGGCGAATGGTCATTGTGGGCTGAGGCAAAGGCTGTGTCTGTGCGTCTGCGTACACAGCGCTAGGCCAGATACCGAGTGCAAGTTGCTATAATTAAGAGAGCTATCTGCGCTTGTCTGGAAAGGGCTGGAGGGCTATTTCTTATTCAAAAATGGCTGGCGCGTCGGTGGCATGGGACCAGGCAATATCTGGCCGCCAAGTGTTGACCCAGGCGGGCAGGTCGGCGGCGGGCATGGGGCGGGCAATGCCGTAGCCTTGCGCCAGGTCGCAGCCCAGTTGCAGCAACAGGCTGCCGTGCGCAATGGTTTCCACGCCTTCGGCGATCACCTGTCGGTTGAAGGCGCTGGCCAGGCTGATCACCCCGCGCAAAATGGATTGGTCATCGGGGTCGTTGAGCATGCCGCGCACAAAACTCTGGTCAATTTTCAGCATCGCCACGCCCAGGCGTTTCAGGTAGGTCAAAGACGAGTAGCCGGTGCCAAAGTCGTCCAGCGCAAACGCCACACCCATCTGGTGGCAGTCTTCAATCACCTGCGAGGCATAGCCAACGTCGAACAGGGCGCTGGTTTCCAGCACCTCCAGCGTCAGCTTGTCGGGTGACACGCTGGGGTAGGCCTGCATCAGGCTGCGCAGGCGGGCAACAAAGTCGGCTTGCTGCAACTGCTGTGCGCCCACATTCACGCTCACCTGCAGGTTCAGGCCCTGTGCCTGCCACTGGGCAATTTGCGCCAGCGCGGTGTCAATCACCCATTCACCCACCTCAATGGCCAGGGCATCGGCCTCGATCGTTGGCAAAAATTCATATGGCAACAGCAAACCCCTATCGGGGTGCTGCCAGCGGATCAGCGCCTCGGCCCCGATCACCGCGCCCGTGCGCATGTTCACCTTGGGCTGGTAGTGCAGCACCAGCTCGCCTTGCGCCAGCGCCTGGCGGATGCGGTTTACGCTCTCGTGGTGGCCGCGCAGGTGGCGGTCATGTTCTGCGTCAAACAGGTGGTAGCGGTTCTTGCCGGTCTGCTTGGCCTGGTACATCGCCTGGTCGGCCTGGCGCAGCAACTGGTCGGGCTCCATATCATCGGCCTGCGGATAAAAGGTGACGCCCAGGCTGGCAGACACCTGCAATTGCAAGGTGCCCACCTGAAACGGGTGGCTGGCGGCCTCCAGCAGGCGCTTGAGCATGGGCAGGCTGGCGGACACATCCACCAGATCGGTCAGCACCGCGACAAATTCGTCACCACCAATGCGCGCCAGCGTGTCACCGATGCGCATGGTTTCCTTCATGCGGCTGGCCAGGGCCACCAGCAGTTGGTCGCCCACCTCGTGGCCATAGGTGTCATTGACCGACTTGAAGCTGTCCAGGGCCAGGTAAGCCAGACCCAGCAGGCCGCCCCGGCGCACGGTTTGCGCCATGCTCTGTTGCAGGCGGTCGGCCAGCAGTGCGCGGTTGGGCAAGTCGGTCAGCAGGTCGTAGTGGGCAATGTGCTCCAGTTGGGTCTGGTGGGTCTTGTAGGTGGTGATGTCGGTAAACAGCGACACGTAATGCGTTGTGGCACCCCCGGCATCACGCACGGCGGTGATGGTTTGCATCTCGGCATAAACCTCACCGTTTTTACGCCGGTTCCAGATCTCACCGTACCAGTGGCCCTTGCTGACCAAGTCTTCCCACATGTTGGCGAAGTAGTCGATGTTTTGGCGACCCGAGTCCAGGATGCTTGGGGTCTGATGCAGCACCTCGCTGCGGCTGTAGCCGGTAATGCGGCTGAAGGCATCGTTGACTTCGACGATCTTGCCGCTGGTGTCGGTGATCATGATGCCCTCACGCGCCTGGCTGAAAACGCTGGCGGCCAGGCTCAGTTTGTCCTGGTCGGCTTTGCGCTGGCTGATGTTGGTCATCACCAGCCGCAATAGCGGTAATTCGGCGTCTGTTGGTGCCGTAGTCGCCATCAACTCGGCCCAAAATGTGCTGCCGTCAGCACGTTTCATGCGCAGCTCGGCACTTTGTTCCGTTTGGGTGCTCTGGCAGCGCCTGCGCAGCAGGTAAAAACTATCCTGATCGTCGCCCTCAATGAAATGGCTTATTGGCAAACCAAGTATGGCTTCGCGCTTGATGCCCAGCAGCGTGGCAGTCATCAGGTTAGCCTGCTGGATCAGGCCCGGCTCGTTCAGGGTGACATAACCCACCGGGGCCTGGTTGTACAAATCAAAGTAGGCGGTGCGGGAGGCTTCCAGGTCACCCTGTGCGCGGCGCAACTCCTGGTTTTGCATCTCCAGTTCGATCTGGTGCACGCGCAGCTCATGCAGTCCACGCTCCATTTTGTAGGGTGAGACGTCTGCCAGAAGCGACGCAGAGGTTGGCGGTTGGTCAAGCGCCGCTTCGGCCCGCTGGCGCAGGGCCCGCGCATCGTTCGGCAAGTCTGCTGGCAACCTGGTGTTGCCAGCAGAGCTCTTCTTGGTGGTGTGGGTCGGGTTAGCCGGCATGGTGCAGTCTTGTGGCCTCAGGTCTCCAAAGTTCTCACGCGTTCAGTCGTGGAAATAGCATACACCTTGCCTGTTTCATTCACCAGCGCAGTGGCTGTGAGTGACACCTCCACTTGCTTGCCGCTCTGGGTCAGGCGCTGGGTCAGGTAGGGCTCCAGCACCTCTGCTCGGCTGAGCTGATGCACCTTGTCCAGCGCCTGGGCGCGCAGTTCGGCCGGAATGCGCTCGCGCACGTTCATCAGCAGCGCCTGCGCCTCGGTCCAGCCATACAGGCGCTCGGCACCTGGGTTCCAGGCCAGAGTGCGGCCGTCGATGTCCTGCACGGTGATGGCGTCAAACGCGTCCCGCACCACGACCGCCAAGCGCGCCAACTGGTTGGCCTTCTCCAGCGCTGCCTCGATGCGCTTGAGCTCGGTGATGTCGCTAAAGGTGATCACCGCGCCCTCGATCACGTTGTCCAGCGTGCGGTAGGGCCGAATGCGCAGGGTGAACCACGACCCGTCAGCGGTTTGCACCTGCACGTCTTTGGGCAACAGGGTGTCGAGCACCGCCTGCACATCGGCCACCAGACTGGTGTAACCCACCAGGTTGGAGACGATGTGCCCCACCGGTCGGCCCACGTCGCTGCTGATCAGGTTGATGAGTTTGGAGGCGGTGGGCGTGAAACGCAGGATGCATAGCTGGTGATCGACAAACACCGTGGCAATGCCGGTGCCTGCCAGCAGGTTGTTCATGTCGTTGTTCAGCCGCGACAGGTCATCGACCTTGACATTGAGCTCGTTGTTGACGGTGGACAGCTCTTCGTTCACCGACTGCAGCTCTTCCTTGGAGGTTTCCAGCTCCTCGTTGGTACTTTGCAGTTCTTCGTTGACCGACTGCATCTCTTCGTTGCTGCTCTTGAGCTCTTCGTTGGAGCTTTCCAGCTCTTCGTGGGTGCTTTGCAGGTACTCGTCCTTGGCGCGCAGCTCCTCGCGCAGGACGGCAATTTGGGCTGTGGCATCGGCATTGAGCGGTTTGGTGGCATCAGACAGCATGTCGCCTGCGGCGGTGGTCGGGGCGTCGGGTGTCTGATCCGGGGCTTCCTCCAGAATCACCAGGTACAGATGCGCATCTTGAGATGTGGCTGCTGTGGGCGGCTGAGGCACGTCGGAATCTGTGTGGATCTCAGGCACCTGCAGGCTGGCGGCCACCGGGTGCACGCTCAGGTTGACGCGGGTGTAGTGGCCGTTGGTCTTGACCCGCAGCCCCATCGCGTGGACCGATTCCTGCGACGCGACGACGCGGTGCAGCGCGTTGGAGAGCGCCGGGCGCAGGCCTTCGCGGGCCATCTTGATGATGTTGGCCACGCCCACCTCACCAGGGGCGGGCTCCAGATACATGCCGGTGCGCCCGTGCAGGTAAAGAATGTCACCCAGGGTGCTGACCAGCGCTGCGGTCGGGGCCACTTGGGCCAGCAGGGCCTGTTCGGTCAGTTCGCGCAGCGGCAGTTTGGCCGCAAACGCCTCCTTGCCCGGCCCGCGTGGCAGCGCTGCCTCCAGCGCCGAGAGCGGTGGCAAAAACCGGCTGGGCGACCGCATCATGTTCAGCTCGGTGTTCTTGCGCTGGTAAATCTTGGCCTTGCGGTCAAGCGTGCCAAACAGCGTCAAAAAGTCGCCAATGCCTTCTGAGGTGCCCAAAAACAGCAAGCCTTGCGGGTTCAGCGCGTAGTGAAACAGCGGCATCAGACGCTTTTGCAGCTCGGCGCTCAGGTAAATCAGCAGGTTGCGGCAGGTGATCAGGTCGAGCTTGGAAAACGGCGGGTCCTTGATCAGGTCCTGCTCGGAAAACACCAGCATGTCGCGAATGCTTTTGTGGATGCGGTAGCCCCCGCCATCGGGCTCGGTGGTAAAAAAGCGCGCCAGACGCAACGGGGTGATGTCGGCCGCAATGCCCAGCGGGTACAGCCCGGCGCGGGCAAAGGCGATGGCGCGGCTGTCAATGTCGGTGGCAAACAGCTGCACCGTGTAGCTTTGTTTGACGGCCTCCATGTACTCCTGCAGCAGGATGGCGATCGAGTACGCCTCCTCGCCGGTGGAGCAGCCTGCCACCCAGATGCGCACCACGCCACCGGCGACCTGTTTGCCAGCAAACAGCAGCGGAATGACCTGCGACTCAAGCGCCTCAAAGGCTTCAGGGTCGCGGAAAAAGTTGGTCACCCCAATCAGCAGGTCGCGAAACAGCGCTTCCACCTCTGCAGGGTATTGCTGCAGGTAGCGCACATAGTCGTCAATCAGGCTGATCTGGTGCACCGACATGCGCCGCTCGATGCGCCGATGGATGGTGCTGGGCTTGTACTGCGAAAAGTCATGCCCGGTCTGGGTGCGCAGCAGCACGAATATCTTTTTCAGGGCGCTCTCGTTGATCAGCACCGGCTTGTCGGTACGCAGCGAGAACTTGCCAAAGGCGTATTTCACATAGGTGATCAACTGGCCGGGCATCAGCGTGGCATCGAGCTGGTAGTCCACCAGGCCGGTGGCGATGGCGCTGCGCGGCATGCCGTCAAACTCGGTGGTCTCTGGTGTTTGCACCATGACCATGCCGCCCGCGTCCTTGATGGCGCGCACACCCACGGTGCCGTCGCTGCCGGTGCCAGACAGCACGATGCCAATGGCCCGGTCACGCTGGTCGGCCGCCAGCGAGCGGAAGAAAAAGTCAATCGGCAGGCGCTGCCCGCGTGGCGCGCTGGGCTCGAGCAGTTGCAGGCTGCCGCCCAGCAGCGCCATGTCGTGGTTGGGCGCGATGATGTAGACGCTGTTGGGCACCACCGTCATGGTGTCTTCCACCTCATGCACCGGCATGGGCGTGTAGCGGCGAATCAGCTCGGCGAGCATGCTTTTGTGGTCGGGTGCCAGATGCTGCACCAGCACAAAAGCCATGCCGGGCGATTCATCGGTGGGCATGCCGGAGAAAAACGCTTCAAACGCCGCCAGCCCGCCCGCCGAGGCACCAATGCCGACGATGGGAAAGTTGATGGGGGTCTCTGGTGTGGCAGGCGTGGTGCTGTCGGGGGCTGGCACGGTGTTGTTGGGGGTGGGCGCTGCCGGGGCGGGCTTTGCGGCATGCCCCGCTGTCTTCTTGGCCATGCGTGGCTCCTGTGGTGAGCGGTTGGGTGGTGCGACTGCCTCGAAGGGCACTTGGCTTAAGTGTATGCCTTGGGCTGAAAGTATCAAAATATATAGCTGCTTGCGCAATAATCATAAGGGCTAGCGGCCCTTTTTAACCAATAATTTATGCGAGATCTAGCGATGCGTGTGGTCCCAAGTTACCATCCCCGGATGACTTTGACCGACATTGCCTTGCGCCAGCGTGCTGAAGAATCGGCGCACGCAGACGCCAGTCTGGACACCCAGAGCGTGGCAGAGATGTCGCCGCAGGCCATGCAGCAGATGATCCATGATTTGCGCGTGCACCAGATTGAACTGGAAATGCAGAACGAGCAGTTGCGCCAGATGCAGTCGGAGCTCGACACCGCCCAGGCGCGCTTTTTCGACTTTTATGACCTGGCACCGGCGGGCTACGTCAGCGTCAACGACCAAAACCAGATTTTGCAGGCCAACCTGGCCACCGCCAGCCTGTTGGGCGTGACGCGCAGGGTGCTGCACATGCAGCTCATCAGCCGCTTCATCGTGAGTGAAGACCAGGATGTTTTCTACCTGCTGCGCCAGACCATCAGAACCACCGGTGCCGCCCAGTCCTGCGATCTGCGCCTGCGCCAACCCGACGGCCTACCGGTCTGGGTCAAACTGCAAGCCATTGCGGTTACCGCACCGGACGGTCAGCCGATGCTCAGGATGGTGCTGAGCGACATCACCGAGCGCAAGGCACTGGAAGCCCAGCGCGTTCGCGACGAAGCCAAACTCAGAACCATTCTGGATGGCGCGTCGGATGCCATCTTCATCACCGACCAGACAGGCCGCTACCAGTACGTCAACCAGTTGGCCACGCAGTTGCTGGGTTTTGACCAGAGCGAACTGCTGCACATGAGTTTTCACGACATCACGCCAGCCCATGACCTGCCAGAGGTCATGCGGTTGTTTGAACAACTGTTGGCCGCTGGTTCGATGCGCTTCGAGCTGACACTCAAGCGGCGCGATGGCAGCACCGTACTGGTCGAGTTGAGCGGTACCCTGCTGGCGGACGGCAGTGTCTATGGTGCTTGTCGTGACATCACCGAGCGCAAGCAGTTGCAGGTGATACAACTTGAGCGTGCCGTTGAAACAGAAGTTGCCGCCTCGCGCCAGCGTTTGCGTGAACTGGTGGCGCTCAATCAGGCCGAGCTGGAGGAAGAAAGAAGACACATGGCCCGCGAAGTTCACGACGAGCTGGGCCAGGTCTTGACGGCGCTGCGCATGGACCTTTCCTTGCTGGACATGCGCCATGGCAAGCGCAACCCTGCGCTGCGCACCGAAGTCGGTGGCATGAAAACCCTGGTGGACCGTGCCATTCAAGGTGTTCGCAACGTGGCCACCCACCTGCGCCCGACCGCGCTGGATATGGGGCTGGTGCCCGCCATCGACTGGTTGTGCCAGGAGTTTGCCCACCTGACCGGCCT
Organism: uncultured beta proteobacterium; assembly: GCA_903905735.1. Taxonomy (GTDB): domain Bacteria; phylum Pseudomonadota; class Gammaproteobacteria; order Burkholderiales; family Burkholderiaceae_C; genus Rhodoferax. Next base: position 361 of record CAIVHU010000241.1, on the reverse strand, counting down.
GGCGTGCCACCTGGATGCCCCGGGTAACCTGGAGTTGGACAAAACCCGCGAGATCGTCGTCTTTCGCATCGTGCAGGAGTCGCTGACCAACATCACCCGTTATGCATCGGCCAGCCAGGTGCATATCGTCCTGCGCCATCGCGGCCAGGACCTGACGTTGCAGGTGGCTGACAACGGGCAAGGTTTTAATATGGGCCAGGCAGAACAAAGAAAGACCTTTGGCCTGCTGGGCATGCGCGAACGGGCGATTGCCCTGGGTGGGACTTTGGTGATTTCCAGCGTGCCAGGGCGCGGCACCACAGTTGATTTGACCATCCCCTTCACTGCGGGTCCGTCCGGAGACGCCACATGATCCGCCTGC
>CAIVHU010000240.1 GCA_903905735.1 uncultured beta proteobacterium | reverse complement strand
GGCGTGGGGCTGAAGGATGAGACAGATCATCACTCGATGGGAAGCGCGCCACCCGACCGGGGCACAATCAACCATGAGCTGATAGACCCTTTGCGCGATGCTGAAGGTATTTAGCCTGTTGACAGGCACCTGAACCCGCCACACTGCCCCCATGAACCACCCAGCCACCCCACTCAAACCACTGACGGATGCCCAGCAACAAGCCCTGCTGGCCGCAGCCCGCGCCGCCCAGCTGAAAGCCTACGCGCCGTATTCAAAGTACTCGGTAGGTGCCTCCGTGCTGGACGACCAGGGGCGCATCCACGCCGGATGCAATGTGGAAAACGCGGCTTACCCCGAAGGTGTGTGCGCTGAAGCGGCGGCGCTGAGCGCCATGGTGTTGGCAGGCAGCACCCATGCCCGCGCCGTGCTGGTGGTGGGTAACGGTGGCAAAACTCATAGCGCATGGACCACGCCCTGCGGGGGCTGCAGGCAAAAACTGCGTGAATTAGGCGCGCCAGACATGCCCGTCCAATGCGCCAATGACACCGACCTGGGGCCGCGCTACACCCTGGCGCAATTGCTGCCCGAGAGTTTCGGGCCGGATCACCTTGTGAGGACCTTGCCATGAGCCCACTGAGCCTGATGAAACAGCACGCCCCCGACTGGGCACCGCGCATCGCCGTGGTGCTGGGCTCGGGCTGGGGGGGGCTGACAAAGCACCTGAGCAACGCGGTGCAAATTCCCTATGCCGAACTGGACGGCTTTCCGCAACCCACCGTGGCTGGTCACGACGCGACGCTGTGGCTGGGCAACCTGGGCGCGCAGCCGGTGGCGGTGATGAGCGGGCGCAAGCACGGCTATGAGACCGGTGCGGTGGACGGCATGGCCAAGCCCCTCAAGATGTTGCAACAGCTGGGCTGCCACACGCTGGTGCAAACCAATGCGGCGGGCAGCCTGCGAGCCGACATGCCGCCGCAAAGCCTGATGTTGATCACCGACCACCTGAACCTGCCTCAGCGCTCACCGCTGGTCGGGCTGACCGGCAACGACCGCTTCGTCAGCATGGTCGATGCTTATGATTCAGAGCTAAACAGCCACGCAGCCCTGATTGCAAAAGGGCAAGGCGCTACACTTTTTGAAGGCGTGTACGCCTGGTTTCTGGGCCCGCAGTTCGAGACCCCAGCAGAAATCCGCATGGCCCAGCGCCTCGGTGCCGACGCGGTGGGCATGAGCACCGTGCCTGAGACCATCCTGGCGCGGCACCTGGGGCTGCGCGTGCTGGCCTTGTCCTTCATCACCAACTTTGGCGCGGGGATGTCTGCCGAACACCTGAGCCACGCCCACACTTTGAGCCAGGCCAAAGAAGGCAGCGAGCGCGCCAGCCAGTTGCTGGCCGAGATCATTGCCACTTTGCCGTAGCGCCCTAACCGCGTCAGGCAAGGTGTCGCGCCCAAAGAAGCCGGTCAGAACTGCAGGACGAGTGATTTCAAAGGCGGTTGCCCGTCTGCAGAGGGGAAATCGGCACCCGGTGCGATCACCTGGCAGTCGCGCACCGGTCGCCCCAGCTTGTCAGCGCAGCGCAGCACCAGCGCGCGCCAGTCGTCCATCGCCACCTTGGCCAGGTTGTTGCAGCAAATCAGCACACCGTCATCGGCGGTGGCCAGAATCGCAGGCTTCAACAGACTCTGGTAGTCGCGCAACAGGTCAACCGTGCCAAAGGCGCTTTTGGCCCAGGCCGGTGGGTCAAGCAGCACCAGATCAAACTGGCGCGACTGCAATCTGGGATAGTTTGGTAATTGCCGACCACGGCGGCCGGCAACAGGTAAACCAGCCAGTTGCCGAATCGCCGGAAAGTAGTCCGACTGAACAAACTGCATCGCCATCAACCCTGGGTTGAGCGCCGCGTTTTCGCGCCCGACGGCCAGATTGCCCTCGGCAAAATCAAGATTGACCACTTCGCTGGCCCCGCCTGCTGCAGCGCTCAAACCAACGCCGCAGGTATAGGCAAACAAGTTCAACACCGATTTGCCCGCGCTGTTTTGCTTGAACCAACCGCGCACCTGGCGCAGGTCCAGGAACAGCAGCGGGTCCTGGCCCGCATGCCGCGCGCGAATGCGGTAGTTGAGCCCCCATTCATGGCCCACCAAATCCTCCAGAGCGGCGGGCGCGGCCTGGTACACCGGGTCGCTGCGATCAACCCGCGAGTTGTCTTGCGAGCGGTCGTTATAAACCAGCAACAGACTTTGATCGAGGGTGCTGCAGCACTGATCTGCCAGTGCCTGCACATCGGCAGAACTCAAGCTTTGGTGAAAACTCTGGATCAGCAACTGCGGACCATACCGGTCGATGGTCAGCCCGCCGATCCCTTCCTGACTGCCATGGAACAGCCGGTAGCAGTCAGTGCCTTGCGCATGCAGTTCGCTCAGCAGGGATTGACGGCTGGCAAGAGCAGCGCTCAGCGCATGGTTGATGGTGGTCATGCGCAAAGGCCGGTGATTGGTAAGCGCCAAAGTCTAACAAGACTGGCAAGTCACGCTCAGCAAGCCACTTTTCAGCTGGCCAAACGTATCATTGCGCCCATCATGAACACACCAAAACAACCCACCTGGTCGCATGACCTGCCCACCAGCGCCCGCATCGCCCTGGCCTGCCTGGACCTCACCAGCCTGAACGACGGCGACACCGAGGCTGACATTGCCACACTCTGCCAGCGCGCCCAAGGCCCGTGCGGTCCGGTGGCCGCGGTGTGTGTCTGGCCACGTCTGGCCGCGTTTGCCCGCGCGCAACTGCCTGCGTCCATCAGCGTGGCGGCGGTCGCCAACTTTCCGCATGGCAACACCGACGTGAATGCTGCCGTACGCGACACGCAACAAATCGTGCAAGCCGGTGCGCAAGAGGTGGACGTGGTGCTGCCTTTCAAAGCGCTGATCGCCGGTGATGAAGCTGCTGTCACGACCCTGCTGACCGCCGTGCGCCAGGCCTGCCCGGGTTTGGTTCTGAAAGTGATTCTGGAAACGGGCGAACTGAAAACCCCCGAGCTGATCCAGCGCGCCAGCCAGCTCGCGCTCGACGCGGGGGCCGACTTCCTGAAAACCAGCACCGGCAAGACTCCGACCAACGCCACGCCCGAGGCGGCGCGCGTCATTCTCAGCGCCATTGCCGCCAGCGCGACAGCCAAAGATCATGTAGGTTTCAAGGCCTCAGGCGGCATCCGTACTGCGCAGGAAGCTATGGTTTATGAAGCATTGGTCAGGCAGATTCTGGGCGCAGAGGCATTGAACCCGAAGCGTTTTCGCATCGGCGCCAGCAGCCTGTTGAACGATATCGAGGCGGTGCTGAACCCTGCCATCGCAGCTGCGCCAGCGCCAGCCAGCGGCTACTGAGCTCGCCAAAGACGCGCACCAATTACCTGCATGAGCTAGCGCCCTGCATCCTGATATCAGCGAAAGGTCGGTCGTGCGCTACGCCAGTGGCGCAAGCTGCGGCCCTGTTCAATAATGGCTGTGTCTGCCTCCGCCGCAGACAGGTTTAGCCCAAAAATCACCAGGAGACTCCCCATGAAACTGCCGTCTGCCAAACTGCTTTCCATACTCCCCTGCGCCGCCGCGCTGGCCTTGAGCCTGTCGGCCATGCCCGCTTCAGCGCAAAAGGGCCCGTTCATGCTCTCCAGCCCCGACCTGCGCATGGGCACCTTTGACAACAAATTTGTGCTTAACGGTTTTGGCTGCAAGGGTGGCAACGTGTCGCCCGCGCTGGAATGGCAAAACGTGCCGCCGGGCACCAAGTCATTGGCGCTGCAGGTTTTTGACCCCGATGCACCCACCGGTGCGGGCTTCTGGCACTGGACGGTTTACAACATCCCGCCGACCACCACGTCGCTGCCACAGGGTGCGGGCAACTCGCCAGCCGGACTGCCCGCCCCCGCTTATGGTGGTGCCACCGATTTTCTGGACACCGGCACCACGGGCGCCAACGGCAACTACGGCGGCCCCTGCCCGCCTGTGGCTGACAAACCGCACCATTACATCTTCACGCTCTACGCGCTGGCGGTAGATGATCTGGCCAAAGCCGGTGGCATCCCCAAAACCGGCTCGCCGTCGCTGTATTCCTTTGTGCTCAACAAGGGCCTGGGCGACAACATGATCGAAAAAGCCAGCTTCACCGCCACCTACGGCAGATAGACCGATACCCATGCTCGCCCAGGAAATCATCCGCATCAAACGCGACGGCCACCCGCTGGAACGCGCCCACATC
>CAIVHU010000239.1 GCA_903905735.1 uncultured beta proteobacterium | reverse complement strand
TTCATTGGCAGCAAGGAGGCGGCGTGTTCGCTCATCAAGAAGCGGCCACACGGAGGCGAATTTCTTCTGCAGTTCAGAGTGTGAATTCATGCTCCACAAAGAATAGCACAAATCCTCATAAGTTGATAGGTTTATTTATTTACGGTGACTTAGGGACCTAAACTCGCTGCGTCGGCATGCCAGCCAGCGTTTGCCGAGCGGCGCTGACGGTTTTGTGGAGAAGCTTGGTGGAATGGCTGGACGATCTTTGAAACTCTAACCGCGAGGCCGCCCAAGTCTGGAGCAGAAAGAAAAAGGGTAGCGTCCCCTTTAAATATGTAGTAGCGGTGCAACACGAGAGGCAACTTTGCCATGATCTTCCCTTAAACTGCCCAGTGGCTAGGGTTTTTCCTAGGACTGTCACCAACTTTTTGCGCTATTGATTTTCACCAGGGATTGATTATGAAAAATAGGTATTTGAATCTGGGCTTGCGCGCTGCTGCTGCCCTGGCTTGTAGCCACGCCGCATTGGCACAGATCCCGGCGACCAGCGCCACGGAGGCGACCGCGTCGCCCTACGCGCTGAGCGGTACCAGTATTTCCGGGGCATCCAGCTCGGTCAATGCAATTCTGACTGCGCCGGTGCCAGAAAATGGCGCAGCCTACAAGACGGAAAACGGCATTTACCTGTACCCGTCTGTAGATGTGGTCTATGGCCATAACGACAATGTGCTGCTGACCCGTGACAACAAGGTGGCCTCGGACTTTATCAACCTGGCACCCCGGGTGATGGCCGAGATGAAACACAAGGGTGACCGCTACACGGCGGTGGCATCGGTTGACCAGACAACGTTTTCAAACAGCTCGCCAGACAACCGGACCAACTCGGTGTTTGAACTGGCCGGTGACAACTACTTTACCACCCGGGCACGCGCAGGCTGGACGGCTGCCTATGTGACCAATACTGACGACCGCGGCACGCTGGCGCGCCCGGTATCTGCCGAGCCCGACCGCTGGCACGCTACCGAGTTGAATGGCCGCTTGATTTATGGCGCAGCCGAGGCACAGGGCCGTGCGGAGCTGGACCTGGGCCATGTGGCGAAAACCTATGACAACAACCGCATTTACACCGCGTTGGATGATTTCACCACCACATCGGTGGCCGGGCGGGTGTTTTACCGTCTGGGCAGCCGGTCTCTGGCGCTGGTGGAGGTGAGCAACGCCCAGGCGAGCTATGACGCGGACCTGGCCAAGGCGGGCGACAACACCGAGCGACGCTACTACCTGGGCATGACCTGGGATGTGACCGCGGCCACCACGGGTATCGTTAAGGTGGGGCGCATGACCAAGGACTTTGACCAGGCTGGTATCAACGGCTACTCAGGCAGCAGCTGGGAAGCCACAGTGCGCTGGTTGCCGCGCACCTACAGCGTGTTTGAGTTTGTGGCAAATCGCAGCACGGCTGAGTCCACCGGGGTGGGCACCTATGACCTGAACAGCACGGTAAGCGCAAACTGGCAGCACACTTGGACGCAATCGCTGAAATCTGAAGCGATGGTGACCCATCTGAACCGCAGCTACGGAGCTTCGAGCCGCGAGGATTCGGCCAACATGTATTCGCTGACGGTGGACTACGCCGTGCTGCGCTGGCTGAAGATGGGTATGGCGCTGGGCCGGACCGATTACTCGTCGTCGGACCCAGCCGCTGAGTACAAGCGCAACATTGTGATGGCCACGCTGAAGGCGACGCTATAGGGCACTGGCTAATGTTGGATACTACCCACACTGGCCAATTGGCCGGCGTGGGTGTAGGAGAGAGCTTCATGACGACTTTTTCGGGCTTGTGCCAAGCCTTGTCTAAATGCCTTGATGGCATTTTTTCGCTTTTGTTGACTGCTGTGGTGCTGACAGCGCTCTGGGTACCCGCCGCGCGGGCGCAGACTGCAGCAGCAGTAGACGCCACGCCCCCGTTGGATGTGGCAAGCCTGCTGTCGGTGTACAAGCTCGCGGCGGGCGATGTGATCACTATCCGGGTGTTTGGCGAAGAGGACCTGAGCCGCGAAAAGGTGCGCCTGACCGACGCCGGCACGATACCGTACCCGGTGCTGGGCGAGGTGAAGGCGCTGGGCCTGACGATTGGCGAGATTGAACGCACCATTACCAAGGGGCTGGACGGCAGGTATCTGATCAACCCCCGGGTGTCGGTGACAATCGATGAGTACCGGCCGTTTTACATCAACGGAATGGTCGAAAAGCCAGGTAGCTACCCTTTCATCCCCGGGTTGACGGTGCAGAAGGCGGCATCGCTGGCCGGCGGATTCAAGGAGCGGGCTTCGTTCAGCAAGATCACAATCATTCATGAGAATGACCATAAAAACGAACCAATCAAGGTGGATGTCAACGCCCCGGTGGGCCCTGGCGACACCATTTATATTGACGAGTCATTCTTTTGAACCCATTGCAGCCCTCCATGACTGAACTCACGCCGACCCAACGAACTTCCGACAATCCCTTGTTTTTCAGTGACCCACAGGACCAGCCGGAGCGGCTGGATTTTGTGGAGTACTGGCGCACGCTGCGCAAGCGCAAGTGGGCGATTTTGTCCTTTGCGCTGATCGTGACGCTGCTGGCCGGGGTGATTGCCTTTGTGAGCACGCCGATTTTTGAGGCCAAGACGACGGTGCTGATTGAGACCAAGAAGCAGCAGGTAGTGTCAATTGAGGATGTGTACGGCGGTGTGGGGGCGAGCCGCGAGTATTTTCAGACGCAGGTGGAGATACTGAAATCCCGCGAGGTGGCGCTGAAGACGATTGCCAAGCTCAAGCTGTATGACAACCCGGAGTTTGACCCGAGGTTGCCCAAGAAGGGGCTGGCGGCGCTGCGGGAACAGATTGGCTTTGCCACCAAGGAGGCACCGCCTGAGTGGAACGAAGAGAATTTGAGCGAATCGGCGCTGGGCAAATTCACGGCCAACCTGTCGATAGAGCCGATACGGCTGAGCCAGCTGGTGGTGGTGCGGTTTACCTCGCCGGACGCGGCGCTGGCGGCCCGGGTGACCAACGCGGTGGCACAGACCTACATTGAAAACGACCTGGATGCGCGCTATCAGATGACACGCACGGCGTCTGCCTGGCTGCAGGAGCGGCTGGCAGGGCTGAAGGCCAAGCTGGACCAGTCTGAGCAGGCGCTGCAGAACTACCGCGAAAAGCAGGGCATTGTGAACATCAAGGAAGCAGCGCAAAGCGGGGTGGGCCAGCAGATAGAGCAGATCCAGACGCGGCTGATCGAGGCGTCAACACGGCGCGCCGAGATTGAGGCGACTTACCGGATAGTGAAGGACGCGGCGAGCGCGGGCGACCTGGCGTCGCAACCCGCCGTGCTGAACAGCGGCCAGGTGGCGGATGCCAAACGCCAGGCGACGGAGGCAGCACGCAAGTTGGCTGATGTATCGCAGCGCTACGGCAAAGAGCACCCCAAGTACCTGCAGGCCGACAGCGATGCCAAGGCGGCCAATGACAACTTGCAGCGCCAGGTAGACCTGGTGGTGGCGGGCATCAACCACGAGTATGAGCGCGCCAAGAGCACGGAGAAGATGCTGCAGGGCGCGCTGGGTGCGGCGCGCGGCACGGTGCAAAATATCAACCGCAAGGAGTTTGAGCTGGGCGTGTTTGAGCGGGATGTGGACTCGAACAAGCAGATGTACGACATGTTTATGCAGCGTGCCAAGGAAACCAACGTGGCGGGCGATCTGCAGACCACCGTGGCGCGGGTGGTGGATCCGGCGGCGGTGCCGATCGGGGCGATCAAGCCGAAGAAGCTGCTGATTGTGGCGGTGGCGTTGTTTATGGGGCTGCTGGTGGGGGTGATGATTGCCCTGCTGATGGATGTGCTGGACAACACCCTGAAAAACACGCAGGACGTGGAGGCGCGGCTAAAGCAGCCGCTGCTGACGGTGCTGCCGATGCTGGGCAAAAAAGAGGCGATGCGCGGCACCAGCGGGCATTTGATGGTGGATGCGCCGAATTCGCTGTATTCGGAGGCGATACGCACGGCACGCACGGGGGTGCTGCTGTCGTCGGTGGATGTGGCCACACGGGTGCTGCTGGTGACATCGAGCGTGCCGGGTGAGGGCAAAACGACGTTTTCGAGCAACCTGGCGCTGGCGCACGCGCACACGCAGCGCACGCTGCTGATTGATGCCGACATGCGCCGCCCAAGTCTGGCCCGGGCGCATGGGCTGGATTCGGATGCGGTGGGGCTGTCGGAACTGGTGGCGGGTACGGCCGAGTTGGCTGACTGCCTGCAGCCGGTGAAAGACAGTCAACTGATGATCCTGAGCTCGGGGGCGATACCGCCGAACCCGCTGGAGCTGCTGCACTCGGAACGCTTTGTGCAGACGCTGGAGCTTTTGGGCAAGCGTTTTGACACGATCATCATTGACTCACCGCCGGTGGAACTGGTGAGCGATGCGCTGGTGCTGGCGGCGCGTGCCACTGGCATTATTTTTGTGACTAAGGCACAAAGCACGCCGCTGCCGATGGTGCGCAAGGCCTTGATGCGGCTGCGCCGTGCGGACGGGCACATCATTGGGGTGGTGATGAATGCGCTGGACTTTAACAAGGCGGAAAAATATTACGGCGAATACTCTGGCTACGGCAAGCATGGCTATGCCAACTATGGCGCGGCGTATGGCATGGCTTATGGCGCGAGTACGGCCAAGCCGAAAGCCGCCTAAGCGAGCCTGAGCCCCGGATGATTGACCTGCATTGCCATTTTTTGCCGGGTATAGACGATGGCCCGGAGACACTGGACCAGGCGCTGGACCTGGCGCGCATGGCGGTGGCAGATGGCATACGGCACGCGGTGCTGACCTCACACGTGGACCCGGATCGTTACCCGAACGACAAACGCAGCCTGCTGGCGGCGGTGGAGAGTTTTGCCGGGGAAGTGGCAAAGGCCCATATTGCCCTGCAATTGCACCTGGGTGGCGAGGCGCGGCTGTGCCCGGAGCTGATTGACATGCTGGCCGAGAATCAGGTGCCGTTTCTGGGCGAGGTGGATGGCTACCGGGTGTTGTTGCTGGAGTTTCCGCACCCGCTGATTCCGGTGGGGAGTCTGAGATTTGTACAGAGCCTGTTGAAACTGAAGATTCGACCGCTGATTGCGCACCCGGAGCGCAACAAGGCGATTTTGGCGCAGCCGGACAAGGTGACTGAGTTTGCCGAGGCGGGCTGCTGGCTTCAATTGACGGCGGGCTCGCTGGTGGGGCGGTTTGGATCGCAGGCGCAGGAGACGGCCTACAAGATCATTGACGAAGGCTGGAACTGCGTGGTTGCCACCGACGCGCACAACCTGCAGAACCGACCGCCCCTGCTTAGCGAAGGCCGGGCAGCGCTGCAACAGCGCTATGGCGAGGCGGTGGCGCGCAGCATGGTGCTGGAGCGGCCCGCCAGGATATTGGGCCTGCCCATTGAACTGGCATCGGGTTGACATGACAAATAAGCCTCTGGCCCTTTCGGGTATCGCGCTAGTAGCTCTATTTTTGATATTGGTTTCCAGCCTAAGCGTTTGGTTTGGCGGGGCGGCGGCGTGGTCTGACGCGGGGTCGCTGCGGGGGCGCTGGTTGGTGAGTCAGTGGCGCGAGGGCAGCGGGCCGGTGTATTCGCCTGCGCTGTGGCGGCAAACGCGCTATGAACTTCAGGCTGCGCTGCGGGAGACACCGGGAAACGGCGAACTAATGGATGACTTGGGGTATATGAATGCCGCGCGGGCCATGGGGCTTGGCTCGCCCGACAGGGGGACGGTGGAGTACCTGCTACAGCAAAAGCTACTGGCAGATGCTATCGGCTACTACCGTGCGGCGACGCTGGCACGCCCGACTTTTCCCTATAGCTGGGCCTACCTGGCACTGGCCAAGCATCTGAAGGGTGAGGTCGATGAGGAGCTGTGGCGTGCGTTTGACAAGGCCGTGCGCTATGGCCACAACGAGGCCGGGGTGCAACCGGCGATAGCGCAGGTGGCATTCGGACATTGGGCTGAACTGAGCGCCCAGAGAAAAGGCCAGATGAGCGCGATGCTGGCAGCGGCGCGCCCGGTGCCAAAGAAAGTTTTGCAGGATTTGGCGGGGGCGGCGGGGGTGGCGCTGCCGGAGTGAGGGTGAGTTACATGCGCTGCTCAGCGGCGATCTTTTGTAGCAGGTCGCGCCAGAGGCGAACGTTGCTGGCACCGCCCTTGCGACTGGTGCCGCTGGCGGTCCAGAGGTCGTCATCGTTGAAGCTGTAGACGGGTTCGAGGTCCGGACGTTCGGAGGCGGGGCGAATATCGCCGCGCAGGTTGTCTAGGATGAGGGGGTCGGCGTCGGGGGTGGGGTAATAGGCCAAGACCATGTGTGATTCGCCGAGAGTGAGGGCGCGCACGTAGGTGATGCGCAGCTGGCTGGCCGGGATGCCGAGATCTTTGAGGGTGAAGTATTTGGCAATGGCGTAGTCTTCGCAGTCGGCGCCGTAGGAACCCAGCATTTCGGTGGGTGTGGCCCAGTAGTCGTTGACTTGCCAGTTTTGCAGGTCAGTCACATAGGGGACCTGGTTGAAGAAGCCGTTGGCCAGGGCGAGGCCGTTCGGGCCTGTCGCTGGGTTGTCGCGCACCAGGCGCTGCCAGACCAGCAGGCGGGTGATGGCCTGAGAGCCCCAGCGGTTTTCGACATAGGCCAGCAGGCCTTTGGAAAAGTCAACGATACTGGCACGCCCGGGCCAGGCCAGTGCGCATAGCAGGCAGGCGACGGCGTAAACCCTAACACGGCGGGAAACACACAAAGACATGGCGGCGACAAGGGTCCTTAAACAGCCATCTTAGTCGGTGTTGGGGATGGTGATTTACCAACAAATCTTCATGATGACACCAAAAAATGCGGCCGGTGTGGTAAATTCATGTTAATTTAATCACATTGAAGGGATGGCCATGAAAAATGCGATTGTTCTGGCGAGCGTTCTGGTCGCTAGTGCGCCTGTTTTTGCGTTTACGCCAACTATGGATTCCCCCACGGTGAAGGTGGAAGTGTCCACCCGCTATAGCCAGGGTGAATCGCTGACGGTGATTGCATCGGCGGCGAAAGCCGTGAACATTCCAGCGGAGGTGCTGGCACCGGGCATGTTGTCCACCGGCAATTCTGCCGAAAAGGTGCTGGCGGCGATGATCAAGGCAGGGTATTACCCTACCGAAGCGGTGGATGTGCTGGTGAGTTTGGGTGCGGACCCTGGCAGCTTGCTGGAAGCCTCGGCGGCTGGCGGCAGTTTTGGCGGGACGTCGTTCAGCAATTCCCGGGTACCCACCATCGGTGGTGGTGGCAGAGCATCGGTGAGCAAAAGTTAAAACTTACATCTGAAATCACACCTTTCGGGAACGATGGCAGCTTTGGGCTGCCATTTTTTTATTGATCCACTGGTTATGGTGCCCGCAATTCGCCTGAGCAAGCCCGACTCCCCCTCTGACCAATGGATTTTTGTTGGTTTGCTGGCGTTGCTGGTGTGGGCGCCGCTGCCACTGGGAAGCAACCGGACCTGGGCGATCGGGGTGTTGCTGGTGTGGCTGCTGGTGTTGCTGGCGGGCACGGCCGTGGCCTGGCGGCACCATTTGGATGCGGCGCAGGCGCGGCTGGCGATGTTCAAGTGGCCCTTGCTTCTGCTGGCTGGCATGGTGTGCCTGACCTGGTTGCAGGCGATACCGATGCCTGCGGCCTGGGTGAATGCAATTTCGCCGATGGCGGCACAGACGCAGGAACCGGCGAACTGGATGACGCTGTCGCTGGACGTGTTTCAGACGCGCAACATGGGTATGCTGGCGTTTGTGTATTTTTCGGTGTTTGTGGTTGCGCTGTTGACGGTGCGCCATGCCGACCGGCTGGACCGACTGGCCCTGGTGCTGGTGTGGAGCGGGGTGCTGCAGTCGGTGGTGGGGGCGGTGCTGTTTTCGGTGAAGGCGGAGTACCGGATTTTTTACACGCAGGTGTCGCATACGCGGATGATTGGCACGTTTGTTTATCACAACAGTGTGGCGGGCTATTTGTGCATGTGCCTGTCGATCGGGGTGGGGCTGATGCTGTCTCGGTTGTCGGGCAGCTCACCACGGCGGCAGACCTGGAAGGGGCGCCTGGTGGATATGCTGAAGTTTGTGTTGAGTGCCAAGATGCGGCTGCGGCTGCTGCTGGTGGTGATGGTGATTGCGTTGGTGCTGACGCGTTCACGCATGGGCAATGCGGCGTTTTTCACGGCGCTGCTGGTGGTGGGGCTGGCGGGCATGTTGCTAGCACGCAAGACGGCGCCGAAGACGATTGCACTGATTGCCAGCTTGGTGATCATTGACGTGCTGGTGGTGGGGACCTGGGTGGGCCTGGAGAAGGTGGTGGAGCGCATTCAGGAGACGGAGCTGCACTCGGCCGACGGGGGCCTGAGCGAGTCTGTGGAGGCACGCACTGAGGCGGCGCGCACGGCGCTGGCGATTGTCCAGGACTTTCCTGCGGTGGGCACCGGGGGAGGCAGTTTTTACAATGTTTTCCTGAGTTACCGCACGCCGCAGTACACCTACGCGTATGTGGACCACACGCACAATGATTTTGTGGAGATTGCCTGCGACTATGGTTTGGTCGGGCTGGCCCTGTTGGGGGGACTGGTGGCGCTGTCGCTGTGGAAAACGGTGGTGGTGCTGGCCAAGCGACGCGCCAACCTGCCACGTGGCATTGCGTTTGGCGTGGCGATGAGCATTGTGGCGCTGCTGGTGCATAGCACGGTGGATTTCAATTTGCAGATTCCGGCCAATGCATTGACGATGGTGGTGATTTTGGCGATGGGCTGGATAGCTGCGACGCTGCCTCGAGGGGCGGCGGTCACCCCCACGAAACGAAGAATGGATTGAGCGATGCGGCTGAGAAGTCAACTTTTTGGGGTGGTGACAGGGCTGTTTGTGGTCCTGCTGATGGCGGTGTTGCTCGTGTCAATACAGGGCACGCGGCGCTACCTGGAGCAGCAACTGGCGTCACACGCGCAGGATGCAGCGACAACCCTGTCGATCACGCTGGGGCAATCTTTAGGCAACCATGACAAGGTGCTGGCCGAGACGCAGGTACTGAGCGTGTTTGACCGAGGGTATTTCAAGCGGATTGCGGTGCTGGGAATGGACCGCAATCCGATTTTGGTGCGTGAGTTGCCCGAAAAAATTGAAGGGGTGCCGAACTGGTTTGTGCGGATGGTGCCAATTGCGACACCCTCCGGAGAGGCGTTTGTGGGGTCGGGTTGGCGGCAACTGGGCAAGGTGCTGGTGACGAGCCAGCCAACGTTTGCCTACCAACACCTGTGGCGCATGACGGTGGAGGAGATGGCTTGGCTGCTGGTGACCTGCGTGGTGGCGATGCTGCTGTTGCAGTTGGGGCTGCATGTGGTGCTGAAACCCCTGCGGGCCATCGAGAAGACGGCCAACGCGGTGCAGGCGAAGCGGTTTGAGCAGATTGAAGTGATGCCCAAGGCGCCTGAACTGGCCAGTGTGGTGCGGGCGATGAACCAGATGTCAACCCGGGTGGGTGAGATGCTCGAGGCGGAGACACGCAAGGCGCAGGCGCTGCAGAAGCAGGTGTATGCGGATGAGCTGACCGGGCTGGCGAACCGCCGGGGCCTGTTGGGGCGCCTGGCTGACTTGCTGGAAGGCGAGTTTCATTTCAGCCTGGGGGCGGTGGTGTCGGTGGAACTCGATGACATGCGCCTGCTGACGCGCAGGTATGGTTTTGCGGTGGGCGAGCAGATCATGCGCGGTGTTGTGGAGGTGGCGCAGGCGCTGTTTGCCGATTTGCCGGTGACGATATTGACTCGCAATAATGAGTACAGCTTTTGTTTTGTGCTGGCCGACATGGACAGTGAGGCGGTGCGGTCTTTGGTGCAAACGCTGCGTACGCGCATTCTGACCGCGCTGGAGGGCAACGAGGCGGCCCAGGAGATCGGGATTCAGGTGAGCGCGGCGTTTTTCACGCAAAAGGATAAGCGCTCGGATGTGTTGGCGAAGGCAGACTTGGCGGTGGAGACGGCGCGGCAGTCGGCGCGTAATGGCTTTGCGGTGCTGGAAACGGAACTGGAAGAGCCATGCACGCTGGGGTCATTTGGCTGGCGCACGCTGATTTCGACGGCGTTGGTGGAGAAGCGGTGGCGCTTGTTGCACCAGCCGGTGGTGCAACTGGACGAGACCCGTCGGGTGGTGCAAACCGAATGTATGGTGCGGCTGATTGACAGCGAGGGTGCGTTGCTGCCGGCGGCGAATTTCCTGCCGATGGCGGCACGACACCGGCTGATGCCGGAGGTTGACCGTGCGATGCTGGGGCTGGCGTTTGAGTACCTGACAAATCTGATGCCAGGCGATGTGATGATGGCCGTGAACCTGTCGCAACAGAGCCTGGCAGACCGTGGTTTCATGGCCTGGTTTGAGCTGGAACTGACCAAACTGGGCCGACACGCCAAACGGCTAGCGGTGGAAGTGTCGGAGTTTGGGGCACTTCGCGATCTGGCGGCAACGCACCACGCAGAACAGATGGTGCACCGGCACGGGGGCAAGTTTGGCATTGACCATTTTGGGCTGGAGCCCAGGGCGCTTGAGTTGCTGCGCACGCTGCTGCCGGACTATGTGAAGTTGTCAGCGGCCCTGATGGTGGATGTGGAAACGCTTGAACCTGCGACGGATATGCTGCGGAGTTTTGTGACGCTGGCGCATTCGCTGGATGTGATGGTGATTGCCCAGCAGGTTGAGAGTACGCTGCAGGTGAGTAGCCTGCGTGAAGCACGGGTGGATGCGGGGCAAGGCTATTATTTTGGAGCGCCGCAGTAGGTGGTGGGTGTCCAGCGGCCAGGGCGGGAGAGTCTGTGTAGCCCGTTGCAACCGGGGTGTAGAACATGCCCGGTCGAATGGGCTCAAGGCTGCGCCTGTCTTGAGGCGCAGGACGAGGTCTGGGTTGGAGATGTAGGGCCGACCTCACAGCATGAATATTCGATTTGCGCTATGAGTGACCGTTAACGTGAAATACAGCACATAACAAAATACGCCGCAACCTGCTATGTAAAGACACGGCATGGTGGAAGCATAGCGCAATATTTCATGATTCGGGGTGGTGCGTCCTGCACCATGAGAGTTAGGGTCACGATGGTGATTCTGCACTGTTTGCTCAATCCAGTTGTGGTCACGCTCCCAAATGTTCCCCGTCCAAATCTGATTTTTCACAACGCCCCACCCCGTCACTTGAGTTCGTACCAAGCCCCGCGCCCACTGCCTTGCTGATTCAACCTAGAAAACGCAGTTGTCCACCTGTAAACGCCCGTAGCCGACCGTGGCGAACGACAGCAGACGCTGTGCGCCGTGAAAAGGCGGCGCTTTCGTGCGTCCAGCGAAGGCTGGCTTGTTTAGCAGAAGTTAGTCCTGTCGGGGTAGCAATCAGAAGCCCCGTAGGTTGGATACACGCAACGCTGATGTCACTAATGGTGATGGCCGAAGCCCGCTCTTGATTGTCAATACGATTTGATGCAGTTGACAATATCTTGCTGAGCCATGTTCCCGCTGCCACAGTAATAAACCGGCCAGTCTGAATCGTTAATCTGTTTGAAGGTGCCAGTAGTAGGAATGGAATAGTTGTGGCCAGAAAAATAGTGCGCCCTGTATATCGCCTGTGTTTCCTTGTTCCAGATGAACTGGGCGCTTGTAGCTGTATTAACTTGCTGGCTGGCAACCCTATCCAATAGGTGGGCTTCGGGGAGATCCCGTGGCGATCGGTGACTACGTTCTTGGTTCAGGCACTATTACCGGGTACAACTTTTCATTTCCGGATCCCATTACATTCCAACTCATTCGGATACCCGTCCTACCGGCTATGTCAAATTTTGTGTGGACTTGTTCGACTTCATTCCTGAGTTGGGCTCGTTGATACAAGTTGGCCTGAGTGCAGCGGCATTTGGCCAGTCGCTCAATGGCAAACTCAATGGAAAGGGAATTTAGAAAATGATATGTCTTGGGTAACTCATGTTAAAATGGAAGTGCCCACCAGTCAGCATCGCATTGATGCAAACAGCAAAGGAGCAGACATGAACACGAGGTTGTGCAAGCACCTGCATCCCGGTCGATACTTTGCACATGCTTCAGCGCTGCTGATTGGATGGTTGTTTGCGGTGGTTTGCCTTCCTGCTTTTGCTTTGGAAGGGGTTTTCACCGAGGCGGGCCCAGACGGCCCGGCCCAGACCGCCTACGCACCAGCCAGTGGGGTCGGCCCGGTCGTCATCGTCATTTCAGGTCAAACGGGGCCGAATTCGTACCAAAAATATGCGTCTGAACTCGCCGGGCTGGGTTATTACTCAGTTCTGCTAACCGGCAAGGACATCCTCAATCCTGAACTGACTGGCGAGGCGAATTTGAAGAAGGCCATTGCCCGTGCGCAGGGTTCTCCTAATGCGCTCAAGGGCAAGGTGGCGGTCATCGGTTTTTCACTCGGCGGCGGTGGCGCGCTTTACAACGCAACGCCTCTGGGAGACCTCGTTTCCATGGTGGTTGCGTACTACCCCTACACCAAGACCTGGGCCAACAAAATGCCTTGGTTTGTCAAGCGCTTCCGGGTTCCAGTGCTGGTGATGCCGGGCGGAAAAGACCGCTACAAAGACTGCTGCGTGATCGAGTCCGTGCGTGCCATGGAAGAGGCTGCGAAGCAGACTGGTGCCAAATTCGAACTGGTGGAGTACCCCGAAGCCAACCACGGCTTCAACTTGGAACAAGGTGCAAACGGAGAACCCATGGGGGCCTACCGTAGCGCTGATGCCGCCGACGCTTGGCGCCACACTGTGGATATGCTCAAGCAGTACCAACCCTTGCCGTAAAGCCACAGAAACTTGCGTGAGACTAACGGCAGTTGGTCGATGACGAGTGCTTTCCTTACTGAAAGGGCAGTCTGACTGTCTGTGATGCGGTGCTTTGACGGCCAGATTTGGAGGAGGTAGATCCAGAAGTCAACTGACTCCTGAGGATCTAGTGGAGTCCGCCACGACCGCCTGAAGATGACCATCAAAACAGAACGTCAGGTTTGAAGAAAATCGTAGACCCGGCTTGTAGCGGCAGCAAACAGCCACTAACGGCAGTTTCAGGGAAGTCCAGTTCAAAGCCGTTCCCGACGCCACCTCCCGAAGGCGGGATGATCGCGTCTGACAGTTAAATCCTCTCTGTTTTACGCCTTCCGAATCCCAGTCCAGCCAAACCAAAGCCCACAAGGGCAATTGAGGCAGGCTCAGGAATGGTCGTGGTTGGGGGGGCTGTCAGAAAGGTGAGGCCGGAAAAGATCGTGGTTTCCCCACCGGAGGCTCCACCTGAACCTGCAGGGTCGCATAACTGAGTATTTGGGTTGAAATTGAGGCAAACTCCATTGGAGGCAATGTCCACCTCGGTTATGGTAAATGCTGAAAGCGACGACAAATCGTAGGACTGCTGGTCCAGACGTTGTTGGCCACCTTGACCATCAGCCGTACCGCCATTATTGAACCAGTTGCTCGCGTTGGAAAGCGAGTTGACGTAGATGCCATCGTTGTAGTCGCGAGTCTGCTGCCCTATGTGGAGATTAAAGCTGAGGTTCCCGCCAGTACTTATGAACGTTACCGTTGTGGGATAGTCGCCAAAGACACCAAACGTGTTGTTGATGAGCGTGTATGCATTCGTTACATCGGTGAGGTTAAGGCCAGTGATCTGAAGGGTTTGGCCGTTATCGCTGTTTCCCGGCCAGCCACCCCAAAAGTTCAACGCGGGACCACCGGTGGGAGGGACGTTGTTGGCGATGTTGAAAGGCACAGCGGTCAGCCCAGAAGAGTTCGTGCCAGTGGGGTACGGGGTGCTGGTCGCATTGTCCAAATTGCCAAAGGACGTATCGACATAACTAGAGAGGTCAACTGTCACATAGCCTGCGTAGGCAAGCTGGCTCAGGCCGGACAACGCTCCAACGATGACTATCACAGGTATAGATTTGATTGCGCGATAACCAAACATACGCTACTCCTCAAGAGTGATTTGGTTTGCGCTATTAGCAATAAAAGTGCCAAAGAAAAAAATCTCAATATATCAATATGTTGTAAAAACCATCTCAGAATCAGTGTTAAAAATGCTGACATTTATATGTCGTTGACATTCCCCGAATGTCCGCAATCCGTATTGCGGAGTAAGATGGCCATTTGGGAAGAAAGTGGGAAACGATGGTCATATAGCCGAACATCGCGACTGTGCATTAGGCAGGTACTCAGAGTCGCTCGAATGAACGGCTGGAGCAGGCAGATTGAGAAGTTGAAGGTCAGCAACCAGCCTGCTGGAGCCAGCCAACTTTCTCCGAAGCCGGCGGTCAAAATTGAATGACTGGAACGAACGAAAACGTGGACCGGCAGTGCAGCGGGACCAGTCACCCACGACCGTCAGCTTGCGGGCGGTCCAGATCAACCTCAGTCAAAAGCCATTCGCGGCGTTCGGCAAGTGCCTTTGTCAAGCGTTTTGTCATGGCAGGTGACAGTCGCTGGCCGCATCAACCAAAACGGTTGTCATTTTGCAAAATGCCTTGTCCTCGGCACCAGCACATTCACCTGTCGATGCCTGAGCTGCACAGACAGGAAGTTCGCGCTCGAATCCCAATGTCGAAGGTCAGCCAATCTTCATCTGCCGGATCAGGGGTCGGTTGATCGCCAACTTTCCGTTCGGGTCAACGCGCTGATAGACAATCTGCTCACCAGTCCTTGTTTTACCCGTGAACTGGTCATATAGCCTGAGGGTGATGCCGTTGGGCAGATAGATCGTGCCATTGGAGTAGGTTGTGCCACTCTCGTTCCGTGAGGCTTCAATCAGTCGCGGGGGCAATGTGCCCATCGTGGCCTGACCGCCAGAAGCCGGCAACCCAGCAGAGGCTCCCGCAAACGCTCTCAAATGCTGGACGACCGGTGAGACGCTTCGCGGACCAGCATGCATCTCTGTCGGAGCAGCAGCCATTTGTTCCGCCATCTGCGAGCCCGGATGCATGACCTGCACGCCCAAGCTGATCGACGAGCTCAGGTTGACGGGCGGCGCAGCAGTTGTGTCGGTGACGCCAACAGTTAGCGGGGCAAACCGGCCCCTCACCGATTGGGCAGGCACCTCTGGTGTGATCTGTACCAAAATGGAGTCGGCGGTCCAGTTGCCAGACCACTCTGCGGCGGTGGGTGCCAAGTTGCGGGTGTAGGTGGTGGCCTCGGACTGCCCTGCGAGGTTGCTATGGGTCGCAGGTGAACCGTCCAGCAAGTCGATCTGGATCCAGGCATGATCGACGACACCCGTGGATGCCGCCAGATTGATCACGCCGCCGACTGTGGCTCCGGCGGCAAAGGCCGCAGCACCTGCCGCGAAATCGGCCGCCTGCGGGTCGTCATCGACCGTGCCGATGACAGGAAACATGCCCTTGTCCGATGCGTTAACAACGCCCCATGACGGGGTAAAAGTGAAGGGCAGCGAGTCGGTGGCAGTCTCCTTAAAACTGCTACCCGAGGAGCCTGAGAAATCGCAGTCCGGCGCGATATCAGTCGGGTCCGCAGCAAAACGGCAATGGGTCACACCATAGAACGGGTTGTTCCAATAGATGTAGACCATGCCAATGCGTTGGCCTGTGCCCTGGGTGGCATCTAACACGTCGTATTTCACATAGCCCTCAGTGCTGCCCAAGCCCCAGTCGCTCTCAGACTGTAAGACGCCGGTACCCTCCAGATTCGGCAGAACGAAGATGGTGTTGCGACCGCCTGGATGGGCAAAGCCGATGACGCCCGGTGGGGCTTGTCCAGTCGTCCAGTTGCCCTGGCACAGGTGGTTGAAACTCTGCGACAGGACGAGGTTCTGAGTCTGATTGCGAATGATCACGCGAAAACTGCGAGCCGCCATGGGAATGTCCTTTCTGGAAACCCTGGGAGGGTGTATAGAAAAAATAGACACGTATTCCGCAAAAAAAGTGAATGTACATGGAAACGATTTTGGTTGTCAACTGGACTTCAACACAAATTGGGGGCTACCGACATGCCCTGACAGAAGTTGCCCAAATATGGCACTCAGGAATACTAAACCGACCGTAAATCGTTGACAGCGGATCAGGTCAAAGTCATGGCTTACATTTGCTTTCAATCAATTTAAGGATCAATGACAGGCGACCCAACAATAAACTCCAAGCGGGACGAGACCGCTGAATCTTCTGGTTCATTTCAAATCTGCGCCCTGTTTAACTGACGTTGACGCAGAATAATGACACTTGCAAGGCCAATTGACAGCAGTGTGAGCGAGGCGGGCTCAGGCACGGATGTTGGCGTCGCAACAAATCCAAATATGTCGTTGGAGGCATCGGTATACCAACCGACGATTTGCCCAGAATTATTAATGTCAGTGATTGTGGTCAGATCCGCACCTGGTACGTCAAAGGACGTGAACATCCCGCCCAAGTCGATAAAGCCGTGGGTCACATTGGCGGCGTCGACATAATTACCCACGATCGCCCCACTGTCATTAATTCCCCAAGCTTCCGTAAATATGGCACCAGGAGCAACCACCGAGGTGATGACACCCCCCACATCGAGGAACCCTATGCTGGAGGACGAATCCGGCATATACCACCCAACGATGTTTCCAGCACTGTTGATGCCGGTTGCCTGACTTCTCACGTTGGAAGGGAGCAAAAGATAAGTGAACGCTCCTCCCACCTCGCTGAATGCTTGCTGTCCAAGTATGGCACCTGTGCCGCTGAATCCGACTGCTTCGTTAGTATTGTTGAGACCGAGAAGTTCTGTAACTGCAGCGCCGGGTGCATCCACGGTCGAAAAAGTTCCGCCTTGGTTCACGAATCCATGCGTGCCACCTCCGCCATCCACATAGAACCCCACCGTATTGCCAGCATTGTTAATGTCGAAGACCTGCGTTGCGGTCGAACCAGGGAAGTTCTGTGGCGTGAAACTGTTCGGCAATGTCAGCACAAAACCCTGCTTCGGTGTCCCATTAGTCCCGGTGATTGTGCCCGCGTCATTGATACCAAGCGCCAACGTCAGCGTGGGATCGGAGGGAGAGATGATCTGCTGAATCGTGTATACCGGACTTGCCATCAGACGTGTAGTCAAGTACAGCAACGCCAGCATTACAACAGTCTTTACGGGCATGTGCATCGCAATTCTCCATCTGGCAATAAGTAGCACAAGTAAGCAAATACTGCACCAGCAACACAATAGTGTGATTAATCAAAGACATACTATTACCTGTCGAAATATGCTAGGTTGAAATGTTAAGTAGTCCGACACAATTTGTGAGTCAGTTCCATTTGAATTCATGGTCGAAAACACTTCAAACATTCCTGACACACCGCGCCAACCGGTGAGTCTCCTTTGAAAAGAAGTGATTCCAGTAGGAGGTTGATTCCACGTGCCCACAAATACCTGATGCTGAATCAGTACAACTGCAAGATCGTGGGCTCGTAGGTGCACGCAAACGACTCTGCCGACCAAGCAGTTCATCTGGTGCGTCATACCGCGCTGGCCATGCTCAACTTGCTGGGTCTGAAACCCTCGTACTCACGTCCTTGGGTGAGCGATGACAAGGACTACGTCGCATACTGCACCCCTTCCGTACGTTCAGGTGGAACTGTTGCCTCGAGACGTCGCTGTGAGAGCTTGGCCCCTTGCTTCTTGCGGGGCGCCAAGTCGCCTGGCGGTTCATACAAGGACTCATTCTTGTCGCTGTAGGCGTGGCCCCGCACAAGGCCGCGCCGCAACCAGATCTTGACAGTGTGGGTGGTGCCTGCAATGAGTCGGCCATTTCCTGCAGCGTCAGCATTCCGCGTTCGCGCAATCGGTCGTAAGTCACCGTAAATAAATAAACCTATCAACTTATGAGGATTTGTGCTATTCTTTGTGGAGCATGAATTCACACTCTGAACTGCAGAAGAAATTCGCCTCCGTGTGGCCGCTTCTTGATGAGCGAACACGCCGCC
>CAIVHU010000238.1 GCA_903905735.1 uncultured beta proteobacterium | reverse complement strand
GCATGCTTTATATAAGAAATAAGGCTCTAGCCCTTATGGATAAAGCGCAAGCAGCTATGAAAACCATGGCATTCAGGTGGCCATCTGGCGGCGGTACCACTCGTGAAAATGCTGCATGCCGTCTTCCATCGGGCTCTGGTAAGGGCCGACTTCGTTGTCGCCTCGTGCCAGCAGCGCCTTGCGGCCGGCATCCATGCGCTCGCCAATCTCGTCGTCTTCGATGCAGGTTTCCATGTAGGCCGCCTGCTGGGCTTCGACGAACTCGCGCTCAAACGCGACGATGTCTTCCGGGTAGTAAAACTCCACCATGTTGAGCGTCTTGTCCGGGCCCATCGGGTGCAGCGTCGATACCGTCAGCACATGCGGATACCACTCGACCATGATGTGCGGGTAGTAGGTGAGCCAGATGGCACCGCGTTCGGGCGGCGTGCCAGCTCGGTAGGCCAGCAAGGCATCATGCCAACGCTGATACACCTTGGAGCCAGGGCGACCAAAGGCGCTGGAGACACCGACGGTTTGCACCGAGTAATGTTCCTTGAATTCCCACTTCAGATCATCGCAAGTGACAAAACTGCCCAGTCCGGGATGAAACGGGCCCACGTGGTAGTCCTCCAGATAGACCTCAATGAAGGTCTTCCAGTTGTAGTTGCACTCGTGCAGTTCCACCTTGTCGAGCACAAAGCCGAAGAAATCGAGCTGGGCGCGGGTGTCCATGCCCGCCAGATCCTTTGCAATGTCGCGGTGGCTGCCTTCGAACAGCAGGCCGTTCCACTCCTGCAGCGGGTAGTTGTTCAGGCACAGGCAGGGGTCTTGTGCAAAATGCGGTGCGCCAATCAGCGTGCCCGCAGGTTCCTGGCCACTGCCGCTGTAGGTCCAGCGGTGGATTGGGCAGACGATATTGCCCCCCGCGCCGGTAGCCCCCAGCGAGCCGCGCCCCATCAGCATGATCGCCTGGCGATGGCGGCAGACGTTGGAGACCAGCTCGACACCTTTGTCGGTGCGCACCAGCGCGCGGCCGGCTTTCTCTTGCGGCAGGGTGTAGTAGTCGCCCACGTTGGGCACACTTGAGGCGTGACCCACGTAACGTGGTCCCCGCTGGAAAAGGGTTTGCAGTTCGCGCTGGTACAGCGCGTCATCAAAATAAGCTGAAACTGGTAGTTGGCCGGTGGCCTGCTGCAGTTGAAGACTTAAATCAGACATGGGTGACCTGACCTAAAGACTCCCCACAGGGAGATGCACACAGTGTGCAAAGTGAAAAAATCCAGCCGGGGCTGGCGCAAGGCTGAGGGATTGTAGCCGCCGCCCCATTCTGGGAGCCCAGCCAGCTGCCCGGTTTGGCGCGCCGTCAGCCCTCTGGGGCAAAGCCAAAGTTGTTGCGACTGCCGGATTTGACGCGGTACATGGCGGTGTCAGCGGCGCTCAGCAAAGCGTCAGCCGTGTCGCCATTGGCGGGGAACAGGCTGATGCCCATGCTCAGACCGATGGAGCACAGGTGACCATCAAAGAACCAGGGCTCACGCATGCTGTCGATGAGTTTTTGAGCAATGCTGTCAATCTGCTCGGGCTGCATCGGACTCTCCAGCAGCACGACAAATTCGTCACCGCCCAGGCGTGCCACGGTGTCGGACTTGCGGGTGTTGGCCAACAATTGTTGCGCCACCCACTCCAGGGCAGCGTCACCCGCATCGTGGCCCCAGGTGTCGTTGATGGCCTTGAAGTGGTCCATGTCAATGAACATCACCGCCAGAGGGGTCTGGGCGCGTTTGGCTCGATCAAGTGCGTTATCCAGCCGCTCCATGAACAGGCGCCGGTTGGGCAGGCCGGTCAACACATCGTGGCGCGCCAGGTGCTCCAGTTCGCGGCGGTTGGCCTGCAGCTCGGCGAACTGCTGATGGATCTGCTGCTGCATCTCATCGAAACTGCGCGCCAGTTGGCCAATCTCGTCCTGGCGCGACACAGGCAGCCCGACGATGAGTTGCGCGGTGGAAAAGCCGGCCACGGCTTTGCTCATGGTATTGAGCGGCCGGGTCACCCAGCGTGCCAGCAGCAGCGCCAGTGCAAAACCCGCCAACCCCAGGCCACCGGCGATTTGCAGGATGCTCAGGCCCAGCGCGTGCGAGCGGTTGAGCACACTGCTGCGCGGCTGCGCCAGCCCCAGAAACACGGACCCTTCACTGCTGGCAACCTTGACCTTGTTGGCCGTGAAGGCGCCTACCAGCGGCCTGTCGGCATGCGAACCTGAGCTGGCCTCCAGCATCACCTGGGCATCGCGTCCCTGTATCAGCGCCTGTGTGGCCGGAAACTCGTCTTGCATCAGGAAGCGCTGCCCGGCATCGAACCCAAAAGTCTTGCTGCTGTCGGGGTGGATCAGAAAGTCGCCTTGCTGATTGGCCAGATAGAGCTGGAACTCGTGAGGCAGATCGGCAGCCAGGCGGGAAAACGCGCCTTTCAGATCGATATTGATCACGATCACCCCCAGCGCCTGGCCCAGTGCGTTGACCACCGGCGCGGCCAGTTGTGCGGTGGGTTGCCCCAGCCCGGCGTGGGCCCCACCCTCGTGGTTGATGACGATGCGTGACAGGTAGGTGCTGCCCGCAGGCAGGGCCAAGGTGTCTGATACGTAGGGGTAGTGGCTCTTCTCCTGCAGGTCATCGCCCTCGATGCGCAGCAGTTGATCGCCGTCACGGTCCACCCGTACCCGTTCCAGCCCGAAGTCGCTGACAGAAATCAGCCGCATCTGAAAGTACGCGGGATTGGCGGTCATCAACAAGGTGAATAGCGTGGCCAGTTGTTCTGCTGATGCCGACAGCTTTGACCCCGGCCCCTGCAGCAGCGCCAGACTTGCCGGGTGTGCGCTGAGCATCTGCAGGTCACGTGAGGCATCCAGGCGGATGTCTGTCACGCGTCGCCCGATCACCTGCGTGGCGGTCATCAGCTCGTCCTTGGCCGCTTGCACCAGCAAGTCACGCGCCACCTGGTAGGCATACAGGCCGGTCATGCCCGCCACCAACAGGCTGACCAGCGCCAGCACGCTGCCGAGTCGTGTGGCCAGCCCCCACTTCATGGTGCCAGCACCCGGGCGGCGCGGTCGCCGGAATAAATGCGCTCCCAAAGCTGCTGGCGGCGTTCGCTGTTTTCTACCGGCTCGAGCCAGACGATGCGGTCCTTCGGGTGCAGGTAAGACGGCTCCGTCAGGGTATTGGCCAGGCCCTGGCGCATTTCCAGCGCTTGGCTGGGTTCCGGCTCCAGCAGGTAATTGATCCAGGCGTGCGCCAGAGCCTGGTTCTTGCTCTGGCTTGATAAGGCCCAGGTGTCCAGCCAGGCCAGCGCGCCTTCCTTGGGGATGGCGTAACCCACATCCGCGCCTGCTGCCCGCAGCAACTGCACTTGCTGCGAGCCGTAGTTGGCAAGCATCAGGGCAGCGTGATTTTGCCGGAACAGGGTCACTGACTCATCGGGTTGGGTGTAAAAGCCCAGCGCGTTGCGTCGCAGGGCAATCAGCTGGTTGACGGCGGCGGGCCACTGGCTGTCAGCCAGTTTGAAGGGGTTGCTGTTGCCCAGTGCTTGCGCCGCCAGTGAAAAAATATGGGTGCTGCCGTTGTACAGCAGCACCTTGCCACGGTATTTGGGATCCCAAAGCGCAGTCACTGAGTTGGGTGGTGGTTTGACCTGCTGGCGGTCATAGATCAGACCCATTTCGGCATAGGTGTAGGGCACGCCAAAGACCTGACCCTGGTGCACCAGCCCGTTGATGGTGTTGACTTGGCGAAAACGTGGCAGCTGCCGGGCCGTGTTGGGAATCAAGGTGATATTGATCGTTGCAGCCAGATGGGCTGCGATGTAGCGCTGCAACTCTGCCGTGTTGACCGCAAAAACGTCAAAATCACGTCCCTGGTGGCGCTGCATGCGCTCCCACAGAGCCTCGTCCGAGTCGATGAAGGTCACGCTGACCTGGCTGCCGGTACGCGTCTCAAAGATCTTCACCAGATCGGCATCGGCGTAACCCGGCCAGCTGAGCACCCGCAAGGTGTCGGCGCAGGCCAGCACCGGCAGCAGTATGGCCAGCAGAAACAGACCAAACCGACGTACTGTAGGCAAAAGCGGATAAAGGGTGCTCACGGTGGTGTAGTGAGAGAGTTGATTTGAATCAAGATTTGATCAAGACCCTTTGATCGTACAGGCATTTAATGGCAGCTTAGTGCTGATCCGGCAGCGCCTAAAATGCGCCACTTTGCACCCGGGGATAATGCGCCTATGGCTACAGCTTCCAAACATGCATCCGCAGCGGCACCTGCCAGCTATGAAGCCGCCTTACTGGAGCTGGAACAACTGGTCGTCAAGCTGGAATCGGGCGACATGCCGCTGGAGCAACTGCTGACCCAGTACCAGCGCGGGGCGCAATTGCTGGCCTTCTGTCGTGACCGGCTCGAAGCCGTGGAAGCTCAGGTCAAGGTGCTGGATCAAGGTGTTTTGAAAACCTGGACTTCTGACGAACGATGACTTCTTCTCTCGCGCTTTCCTTTGACCTCGATGGCTGGATCACCTGCCAACTCGCCGCTGTCGAGCAGGCCCTGGACCAATGGGTCTCGGTGGATGCTTCAGCGCACCTGGAGCACCAGGCCCCCAATGAACTGATGGCTGCCATGCGCTATGCGGTGCTCGATGGTGGCAAACGCTTGCGCCCGCTGCTGGTGATGGCCGCTTTTGAGGCCGTGCAGTCAGGTGCTTCGCCGCGGGTGCCGGGCGAAGAGGAGGATATTGATGAGGCGGCCCGCCGCGGTGTAGAGCTGGAGCCTGCGGACCATTTGGCCGAGCCATCAGCCAGTGCAGCGCATGTGAGGCAGCAGGTGCTCGATGTGCATCTGGCCGCAATGCGGGCAGCGTGTGCAGTCGAACTGATCCATGCGTATTCCCTGGTGCACGACGACATGCCCTGCATGGACAACGACGTGCTGCGCCGCGGCAAACCCACCGTGCATGTCAAATTTGGCGAAGCCAGCGCGCTGCTGGCGGGTGATGCCTTGCAGGCGCTGGCGTTTGAGTTGCTAACCCCTGAAGATGCCAGTCAGGGGCCCGAACAGCAGGCGCATCTGTGCCGCTTGCTGGCACGCGCCGCTGGCTGCACCGGCATGGCGGGTGGGCAAGCCATTGACCTGGCCAGCGTCGGCTTGCAACTCACCGAGAGCCAGCTGCAGGAAATGCATCGCCTGAAAACCGGCGCACTGCTCAAGGCCAGCGTGATGATGGGCGCCGCCTGTGGTCACACCACAGCGGCCACCCGGGGCGCATTGCAGGATTTTGGTGCTGCTATCGGGCTGGCGTTTCAGGTCGTGGATGATGTGCTGGATGTCACCGCCGATTCCGCCACACTGGGCAAAACGGCCGGCAAGGATGCCGATAGCCACAAGCCCACCTACGTGTCGCTGATGGGGCTGAACGAGGCCACGGCGTTTGCCCAGACCCTCAAAGTGCAGGCCATGGACGCGCTCAAGCGCGCGGGACTGGCCGATGTGCGCGCCTTGCAGGGGCTGGCCGAGATGGTGGTTGACCGCAGACATTGAGTAAAAAAGTTTGTATAAGAAAAGTGCCTCTAGCCCATATATATCAAGGGTAAGTAGCTATTTAAATCAGAGCACCTATTCATGAAAAACACGTATCCCCTGCTGCAGACCATCGACACGCCAGACGACTTGCGGCGGCTCAATCGCTCGCAGCTGGAGCCGCTGGCCAACGAGTTGAGGGCCTATTTGCTCGACAGCGTAGCCAAGACCGGCGGGCACCTGAGCTCCAACCTGGGCACGGTGGAACTCACCGTGGCGCTGCATTACGTGATGAACACCCCCTTTGACCGCATCGTCTGGGACGTGGGTCACCAGAGTTACCCGCACAAAATTCTGACCGGGCGGCGTGACCGCTTGCACAGCCTGCGCCAGTTGGGTGGACTGAGCGGCTTTCCGCGGCGTGACGAGAGCGAGTTCGACACTTTTGGCACCGGGCACTCCAGCACGTCGATTTCGGCGGCGCTGGGAATGGCGCTGGCCAGCCGCCTCAATGGCGACGACCGCCATGTCACCGCTGTGATTGGCGACGGTGCCATGACCGCCGGCATGGCCTTTGAGGCCCTGAACAACGCCGGGGTGGCCGACTGCAATCTGCTGGTGATCCTGAACGACAACGACATGTCAATCAGCCCGCCGGTCGGCGCGCTGAACCGGCATCTGGCCAAGCTGCTCAGCGGCCAGTTCTACGCTGCTGCCAAAAGCGCCAGCAAAACCGTGCTCAAGGGTGCGCCACCGTTGTGGGAGCTGGCCAAGCGTTTTGAAGAATCCGCCAAGGGCATGGTCAAGCCGATCACCCTGTTCGAGAAGTTTGGCTTCAACTACGTCGGCCCGATTGACGGCCATGATGTGGATACGCTGGTAAGCGTGCTGGAAAACATCAAGCACCTCAAAGGTCCGCAGTTTTTGCACGTGGTAACCAAAAAAGGTCAGGGCTACAAAATGGCCGAGGCTGACCCGGTGGCCTACCATGGCCCAGGCAAGTTTGACCCGGCGGTGGGCCTGGCCAAGGCCAGCGGACAGGCCAAGACCACCTTCACCGAGGTCTTTGGTAACTGGTTGTGCGACATGGGTGCGGCCGACAGCCGTCTGGTGGCCATCACCCCGGCCATGCGCGAGGGCTCGGGCATGGTGGAGTTTGAGAAGCTCTTTCCCAAGCGATTCTTTGACGTGGGCATTGCTGAGCAGCACGCGGTGACCTTTGCCGGTGGGCTGGCCTGTGAAGGCTTGAAACCAGTGGTGGCGATTTATTCGACCTTTTTGCAGCGCGGCTATGACCAGCTGGTGCACGATGTGGCCCTGCAAAACCTGCCGGTGGTGTTTGCGCTGGACCGCGCCGGCCTGGTCGGTGCCGACGGTGCCACCCACGCTGGCGCATATGACATTGCCTATATCCGCTGCATTCCCAACATGAGTCTGGCTTGTCCGGCCGACGAAAACGAATGCCGCCAGTTGCTCAGCACCGCCTACGCCCAGGAGACCCCGGTGGCAGTGCGCTACCCGCGCGGTGTGGGGGCTGGCGTAACGGTGTCGCGCTCGCTCGATACGCTGCCTTTTGGCAAGGGCGAAATCCGCCGCACCGGTCAGAAATTGGCCCTGCTGGTGTTTGGCACGCTGTTGTATCCGGCATTGCAAGCCGCCGAAAAGCTCGACGCCACCGTGGTCAACATGCGCTGGGCTAAGCCGCTCGATACCGAGCTGCTGTTGCAGATGGCGGCCGACCATGAGGCGCTGGTGACCATCGAAGACGGCTGCATCATGGGCGGCGCGGGCAGTGCCGTGCTGGAGGCCCTGGCAGCAGCAGGTCTGGCCAAGCCGGTGTTACAACTTGGCTTGCCTGATCAATTCATCGAGCATGGCGACCCGGTTAAACTGATGGCCATGCTGGGGCTGGATGCCACTGGCATCGAGGCCTCGGTGCGGGCGCGTTTTCAGAGCGCGGCAGTTCAAGGGTAAACCCGGCGTCAGCCGAGCGGGTTCCGTTCCTAGAATTCAAGGTTGATTCACCCGGTAGCTCCTTGCGCGGGTGAATAGGAAATCATTCCAGTTAACAACCTTAGGAGTCATTCGATGGATCGTCGTTCAATCATCAAAAATGCCGGTATCGCCGGTATCGCCGGTGTCTTGGCGGCGGGCATAGCGCCTGCAGTTCACGCTCAGGCCGCCGTGCGCTGGCGGCTGGCCTCCAGTTTTCCCAAATCACTTGACACCATTTTTGGCGCGGCTGACGTGATGGCCAAAGCCGTTAAGGCGATGTCGGGTGGCAAGTTTGAGATTTCCGTGCACGCTGGTGGCGAGCTGATGCCTCCATTTGGCGTGGTGGATGGTGTGCAAAACGGCACTGTCGAGATGATCCACACCGTGCCCTATTATTTCTACGGCAAGAACCCGGCGTTTGCGCTGGGCTCAGCCATCCCGTTCGGGCTCAATGCACGCCAGATGAACGCCTGGATGATGCATGGCAATGGCCGCAAACTCATGAACGAGTTGTATGCCAACTACAGCATGGTCAGCTTTGCAGGTGGCAATACCGGCACGCAGATGGGTGGCTGGTTCCGCAAGGAAATCAAATCGCCGGCCGATTTCAAGGGCCTGAAGATGCGTCTGGGCGGTGGCCTGGTGGGTGAAGTGATGCAAGGCCTGGGTGCCGTACCACAAAGCATCCCGGGTGGCGAGATTTACCAGTCGCTAGAAAAAGGCACCATCGATGCTGCCGAATGGGTCGGTCCGTATGACGACCAGAAGCTCGGCTTCAACAAGGTTGCCCCGTATTACTACTATCCCGGCTGGTGGGAAGGCGGCCCGGAAGTGGACTTTTTTGTCAATCAGAAGGCCCTCGACAGTCTGTCATCCGAAAACCGAGCCATCCTGGAAACTGCCTGCGCCATGGCCGCCACGGACATGCTGGCCAAGTACGACGCTTTCAACCCCACTGCATTGAAACAGTTGGTAGCCGCCAAGACCAAGGTGCTGGAGTTTCCGCAAAGCGTGCTCGATGCCTCTTTCAAGGCGGCGATGGTGGTGTTTGAAGCCAATAACGAGAAGAGCCCAGAGTGGAAGAAGATCTACGCCGACCTGCGCACCTTCCAGCGTGACCAGGTGTTGTGGTTCCGTTTTGCCGAGGCCAGCTTTGACCGCTTCATGAGCCGACAAAAGCTCTGAGTAGCGCGCTTCGCCTGAAGAAAAAAACCCGCTATGCGGGTTTTTTTCTTCCAAAAGGTGGCGTTACGCTGTTGCTACACAGTTGGATGTCAGAAAGGTACGGCAAAACACAGGGTTTCCCCTATACTTGCTGAGTCGCCTTTGTAACGGCCGGACAGCAGGGTAGAGCAGGCCATCTGCTCATCTCCTTATATTGGGACGCCTCCATGGACCAGCTCCAGATTTTCCTTCACGCCTTGCTCGGTCAAACCGGGGTGGTCCATTTTTCTGCGGGCAATCTGGTGATGATCCTGGTCGGTGCGATCATGATCTACCTGGCCATCAGCAAACATTACGAACCCTTGCTGCTGATCGGCATCGGCTTCTCTTGCATTGTCGCCAATGTGCCCGGTCCACCCGATGTGCCGGGAGGCCAGGCCATCTCGGCGTTGTTGTACGTGATCAAGGATGGCGGCCTGTTTCACTATGCCTACGAAGGCGTTGCCAAGTTGATCATTCCGCCGTTGATCTTCCTGGGCGTGGGTGCCATGACCGACTTCGGCCCGATGATCGCCAATCCCAAGCTGGTGCTTCTGGGTGCAGGGGCCCACTTGGGTATCTTTGTGGCGTTGATTCTGGCCAAGTTGCTGGGCTTTAGCCTGGCCGAAGCCGGTGCCATTGGCATCATCGGTGGCGCTGATGGCCCGATGGCCATCTTTGTCACCATGAAGCTGGCTCCGCACCTGCTGGGGCCGGTGTCGGTGGCCGCCTATTCTTACATGGCATTGATGCCGATGATCCAGCCACCCGTGATGCGGCTGCTCACTACCAAGGCTGAGCGTCAGATCAGCATGGCCGATGCGCGCAAAGTAACCAAACTGGAAAAAATCGCTTTCCCGGTGGTTATAGCCATCATTGTCAACCTGTTCTTTCCGCCTGTGGCACCGCTGATCACCATGCTGATGTTCGGAAACCTCTTGAAGGAAGTGGGCGTGACAGACCGATTGGCCAAGACTGCGGCTGGTGGCTTGATGAACGTCATCATTCTGGTTTTGACGGTGGCGATTGGCTCCACCATGGCAGCAGACAAGTTCCTGACGCTGCAAACGCTGGAAATCGTGGCGCTCGGCTTGGTGGCTTTCATGTTTGGCACTGGGTCTGGCGTGGTCACAGCGCGCATCATGAACCTGTTCCTCAAAGTCAAGATCAACCCGTTGATTGGATCGGCAGGCATCGCTTCGGTGCCTATTGCGGCGCGTGTCTCACACATCGTGGCGCATGAAGAAAACCCGAAAAACTTCCTGATCTACCACGCCATGGGCCCCAACCTGGCGGGCGTGTTTGGCACCGCCATCTCTGGCGGGATCATGCTCGCATTGATCGGTGTGGTTTGAACTGAAGGAGTACCCAAATGAACTCCATCGTTCCTGACACGCTGCAGGGCGCGCTGATCCTGAGCCTGATTGACTTTGTGCTGAGCTTTCTGGTGATCTCGTTCATTGGTATTCTGCTCGCGGGGTTTCCGCTGCTCAACCGCATGGCGGCCTGGCTGGCAGCACGACGACCAGTTGCCCTGGCGGTGGCAGTGGCACCTCAAGCTCAGCCTGTTGAGGATCCAGGTATCCCGGAAGAGGATGTCGCAGTCATTGTGGCCGCCATCTCTGCGATGGTCGGTGAGCACCGTATTCTTCACATTGAACCCGCCAAGCAAGGTGACGGATGGCTCGCTGCTGGTCGCCAGGCGCAACACCTGTCGCACCAACCACCGCGCAACCCCAAGAGATAGGTGCCTCCGCCTCGTCAAACCTTGACGAGGCAGTCGATTCAATCTATTTGTTGGCCTTCATGGACTCTTGCATGGCCTTCATCGGGTCGTCGTTGGCCTGGTCACTGGAGGCAGGCTCCGCAGGCGCGGGCGCAGCGCCCTCGGGTGCCGAACTGTCGGCGGCTGGCGCTGGTGCCTTGGGGTCTTCTTGAGGCATATTGGCCATCATCTCGGCACCTACTTTGTCCAGGTCCACCTTTTCTGTCTTGTCCAGTCCACTGGAGATAATGCCCGGGAACGCAATGATGGCACCCACCATGATGATCTGGATGATCACAAACGGAATGGCACCCCAGTAAATCTGCATGGTGGTGACCGGCTGGATCAGCTTCTTGGTGAGTTTGTCGGTGTAAGCGCGGGCCGGTGCCACGCTGCGCAGGAAGAACAGGGCAAAGCCGAACGGCGGGTGCATGAACGAAGTCTGCATGTTCACGCCCAGCAGCACGCCGAACCAGACCAGGTCGATGCCGAGCTTTTCAGCCACCGGACCAATCAAAGGCACAACGATGAACGACAGCTCAAAGAAGTCGAGGAAAAACGCCAAAAAGAAAACCAGCACATTGACCACAATCAAAAAGCCCAATTGACCGCCTGGCACAGCGGTCAGCAGATGCTCGACCCACTTGGAGCCATCGATCCCTTGGAACACCAGGCTGAAGACCGTGGAGCCCACCAGGATGAACACCACAAAGCTCGACAGCTTGGCAGTGGAGGCCAACGCCTGCTTGAGCAGACTCATGCTCAGGCGTTTGCGACTGGCCGCCATCAAAAAGGCTCCCATGGCCCCCATGGCACCGCCTTCGGTGGGGGTGGCGACACCCAGAAAAATCGTACCGAGCACCAGAAAGATCAGCAGCAGCGGCGGAATCAGCACAAAGGTTACCCGCTCGGCCATGCGCGACAGTAGCCCGGCACGCAGCACCTTGTTGATCACGGCAATGACGAAAGCCAGCACCACGCCAGCGCACAGCGACACCACGATGGTTTCATCAGTCGCCACCGTCAAAACCTGCTCGCCCTTGAGATAGCTGAGCACCTGTGCGTAATGCTGGCCCAGATAGATCGCCAAACCGGCACTCAGTGCGGTCAGAACACCCAGCGACGGCAGGCCGCTGCTGCCGTTGTCCTCGCGGATGGTGCGTGCTTCGGCAGGCAAAGCGGGCACCCAGCTCGGCCGGATAAAGGTCAGCAAAACGACATAGCCGAAATACATGGTCATCAGGGCAAAGCCCGGAATGAATGCACCCTTGTACATTTCGCCCACGCTACGGCCCAACTGGTCGGCCAGAATGATCAGCACCAGCGACGGTGGGATGATTTGGGCTAGCGTGCCGGAGGCGGCAATCACGCCGGATGCCACGCGCCGGTCATAGCCGTAGCGCAGCATGATCGGCAGCGAGATCAGGCCCATCGAGATCACCGAGGCCGCCACTACACCGGTGGTCGCGGCCAGCAGCGCGCCGACAAAAATCACCGCAAAGGCCAGGCCACCACGCAGTGGGCCAAACAGCTGGCCGATGGTGTCGAGCAAGTCCTCGGCCATGCCGCTGCGCTCCAGAATCAGCCCCATCAGGGTGAAAAACGGAATCGCCAGCAGCGTGTCGTTTTGCATGATGCCAAAAATGCGTAGCGGCAGCGCCTGCAGCAGCGCTTCGGGCAACAGGTTGAGTTGGATGCCGACGAAGCCGAAGAATAGGCCGCAGGCACCCAGGCTGAAAGCCACTGGAAAACCCAGCAGCAAAAAGACGATCAACCCGCCAAACATGATGGGGGCAATGTTGGTTGCGACAAATTCCATGGGGGCTCCTGGCTTTAGGCCGCTTTGGCTTGCGCGGCTTTTTCTTCAGCCAGTTTCTGGATGGCTTCGGCCAGTTCTTCTTCAGCGGTTTTGCCGGATGCTTTTTCCGTCGGGTCGTCAATCAGCCCCATGAGGAAAGCCAGTCGCTTGATCAGTTCCGAGATGCCCTGCAGCCACAGCAGGCTGAAACCCAGGGGCATCATGGCGTACACCGGCCAGCGGATCAGGCCACCGGCGTTGCTTGACATTTCACCGCTGTTGAAACCTTTCAGGAAAAATGGCACGCTGAACCAGATGATGGCGCTGCAAAACGGCAACAGGAAAAAGGTGAAGCCAAACACGTCGATCCAGGTCTGTGTGCGCTTTTTAAAGCGGCTGTATAGCACGTCGATCTTGACGTGTTCACCGTTAAGCAAGGTGAACGCCGAGCACAGCATGAAAGTGGCGGCAAACAGGTACCACTGCACCTCTAAGTAGGCATTGGAGCTGACATTGAAGGCTTTGCGGACGATGGCGTTGATGGCGCTGATGGCTGTGGAGGCCAGAATCAGCCAGATGACGTGTTTGCCAATAAAACGGTTGAGTCCGTCAATCGCGTTTGATAGCTTTAATAGCGCTTGCATGGTGTCTCCAACTCTAGATTTTTGAAGAAGGCCACGGCCTTCCTTAGGATACGCAGAACCAAACGCTGAAGTTTAGCGGGTGAGTTGCCAGGCGCGACCTGAAAAATGTGCGCAACCGCCTCAAAAAAATTGAGGTTCAGCGGGCGTCACGACATGTGGGCTGGGGCGGCGGGCTTTTGCTGGCGGTAGTCCCACCACGGCAACACCTGCCGCATCGACAGCACCTGGCCGCTTTGCAGCGCCTGGTAACCCGGCAGGCCGGCCAATGTGTGTTGCCATTCGGGTGTCTGCAGCAACTGGCGCAGGCGTTGCACACCGGGTTGCTCCAGGGCGGACTTCAGGCACACCAGGTGGTAACGCTCGTCGGCCAGAGGGACAAAGTCCAGCCCGGCCTGCGCCGCTGCGGCGGCGATGCCCAGCCCCACATCGTGTTGACCTGCGGCCACGCTCTGGGCCACAGCGGCATGGGAGGGTTCGGTGTGCTGATGGCCCCGCAACTGGTCGGCCTGCAAGCCGTTTTGGACCAGCAACTCGTCGAGCACGACCCGGGTGCCGCTGCCCAGACTGCGGTTGGCAAAGCGCGCGCGCGTTCGCACCACGTCTTGCAGGCGGTGCAAACCCAGCGGATTGCCGCGCGGCACCATCAGGCCCTGAGTGCGCTGGGCAAACCCAATGATCTTGTGCTGGCCCGGTTGCAGCAGGGGCTTGTAGGTGCGCTCGGTCAGGGTCTTTTTGCCGCTGCCCAGCAGGGTGTGAAATCCGGCCATGGCACAACGCCCCTCGTTGAGCGCACGAATCGCATCCACGCTGCCGGTGAAGCGGATGTCCAGATGCAGGCGGCTTTGTACTGGCACATCGGCGGTGGCGGCTGTGGGGCTTTGCAGCGCGTGGGCGCGCAGCGCCGTCAGCGCGTCGTCGTGGCTGGCATACAGCGTGACCACATGCACCTGGCTGTCAAAAGCCTGGGCAAAACTGCGCTCTAGTTCGGCCTGCAGCGCCTCAATTTGCGGTGCCAAGCGGGCCTGCGCCTGGCGCTCGGCCCACATCAGCTTGTTGCCGAACTCGGTCAGCCGGGCGTTCTGCCCCTTCTCCCACACCAGCAGTTCCGAGCCGAGTTCGTTTTCCCAGCGTTTGAGTTCGCCCCATACATGGCGGTAGCTCAGACCCAGTGCCCGAGCGCCGCCCGAGATCGAGCCCTGGCTGCTGACGGCCTGCAGCAGGTCGATCAGCGGGTTGCGCACCAGCGCCGGGCTGGCATCGCGTGACAGGGTGTAATGGAGTTGGAGCCTATGCACGATGGTTCATATGGTCAGTGAATGCGTCGGTGGCTACGAT
Organism: uncultured beta proteobacterium; assembly: GCA_903905735.1. Taxonomy (GTDB): domain Bacteria; phylum Pseudomonadota; class Gammaproteobacteria; order Burkholderiales; family Burkholderiaceae_C; genus Rhodoferax. The sequence continues at coordinate 20,588 of CAIVHU010000238.1, read as the reverse complement.
ACCGCATCTTGTTCGAGCCCCTTTTGCATGACGACCTTCATCGATAGCGCCGCCACTGCGTTGCAACTCATCACCTCCCTGGATACCCAACTAATCACGATTGTGGGTCGGTCGCTGGCGGTCAGCGCCAGTGCCAGCGCCATGGCATGTGCGCTGGGGCTGCTGCTGGGGGCCTGGCTGGGGGTGGCGCGCTTTGCCGGGCGTGGCCTGCTGCTGACCTTGCTCAACACGTTCTTGGCCGTGCCCTCGGTGGTGGTGGGCCTGGTGATTTACCTGCTGCTGTCGCGCAGCGGGCCGCTGGGTTATCTGGGCTGGCTGTTCAGCTTCAAGGCGATGGTGCTGGCGCAAGCGGTGCTGGTACTGCCGGTGGTTACCGCGTTGACGCGCCAGGTGGTGGAAGATGTGCAACTACAGCATGGCGAGCAACTGCAGTCGCTGGGTGCGCGGCCCTTGTTGCGCAGCCTGCTGCTGGCCTGGGACGAGCGCTACGCGCTGCTCACGGTGATCATAGCTGCCTTTGGCCGGGCGGTGTCGGAGGTGGGGGCGGTGATGATTGTGGGCGGCAACATTGACGGCTTCACGCGTGTCATGACGACCGCGATTGCGCTGGAAACAAGTAAGGGTGACCTGCCGCTGGCGCTGGGCCTGGGCCTGATCCTGCTGGGGGTGGTGTGGCTGCTCAATGCGCTGATCGCGCTGCTCAAACGCTGGCGTGAGTCGCAGGAGTCGGGCACGGTGAACTCGTCGGTGCTCGGCGTGTCGGTATGAGGAGCCGGGCATGAGCGCGCTGTTTGAACTGGCAGGCGTGGGCGTGCAGTTTGGCGCAGCCGCGCGCGGTGTGCGAGCGCTTTCTGAGGTGAATTTGAGCATCCAGCCGGGTGAACGTCTGGCGCTGGTGGGTGCCAATGGTTGTGGCAAAAGTACCTTGTTGCGCGTCTTGCATGGCTTGATTCGACCTACTGCGGGTCAGTTCAGCAGCCCGGCGGCATTGAACCAGGCCATGCTGTTCCAGAAACCGTATCTGATGCGCCTGAGCGTACAGGCTAACGTGGCCCTGGGGGCGTGGCTGCGTGGCACGCCCTGGGCGCGGGCCATGGCGCGTGCTCAGGTGGCGCTGCAGCGGGTCGGTCTGGCCGACCTGGCGCAGCGCCAGGCGCGATCTTTATCAGGCGGGCAGCAGCAGCGCCTGGCCATGGCGCGTGCCTGGGCGCTGGAGCCCCAGGTGTTGCTGCTCGATGAACCCACGGCTAGCCTGGACCCACACGCCAAGCATGAGGTGGAGGCACTGATGCATGAGTTTGCGCAGCAAAGCCCAGCTTCGACACTGATTTTTGCCAGCCACAATCTCGGCCAGGTCAAACGCCTGGCCAGCCGCGTGCTGTATCTTGAAGCGGGCCACGTGCTGGCAGACTTGTCGGTGAATGATTTTTTCAGCGGGCCGTTGCTGCAGCAGCGCTACCCGGCGGCCCATTTTTTTGTCAAAGGAGAAACCCTGTGAAAGCATTGAAACTGTACTTGAATTATGTGCCTTTTAGGCCTCTAGCCCTTTTAAATAAAGCGCTGGCAGCTACGTTTATCGTAGCTTCTATCGGTTTCGGGGCCAGCGCGCAGGCGCAGTCACCGTCGATCGTGGTGGCGTCGACCACCTCCACCGAGCAGTCCGGCCTGTTTGGCTACCTGTTGCCTGAGTTCAAAAAGGCCACCGGCATCGACGTGAAGGTGGTCGCCGTGGGCACTGGCCAAGCCATCGACATGGGACGCCGGGGTGATGCGGATGTGCTGTTTGTGCACGACAAGGTGGCCGAGGAAAAAATCGTCGCCGAGGGCTTTGTCGTCAAGCGCTTTGAAGTCATGTACAACGACTTTGTGCTGATCGGGCCGAAGGCCGACCCCGCCAACACACGCGGCAACGATATCGTCGAGGCATTCAAAAAGATTGCCGAAGCTAACGCCGACTTCATCTCGCGCGGCGACAAGAGCGGCACCAACGCGGCCGAGCTTCGCTTCTGGAAGATGGCCGACCTGACAGACAAAGCTGGCACCGGCTACAAATCTTGCGGCTGCGGCATGGGCCCGGCGCTGAACATGGCATCGAGCACTGGTGCTTATGTGCTGGCCGATCGCGGCACCTGGCTGAACTTCAAGAACCGTGGCGACCTGGCGATTCTGGTGGAAGGCGACAAGCGGCTGTTCAACCAATACGGTGTGATGCTGGTGAACCCGGCCAAATACCCGCAGGTCAAGGTGGCCGAGGGGCAGAAATTCATCGACTGGCTAACCACCGCCCCCGGCCAGACCGTGATTGCCAACTACAAAATTGGCGGGGAACAGTTGTTCTTCCCGAACGCGGCCAAATGAAGTCGAATGTGACGATATTCTTGAACAAGGTACTGCCGGGTCTACTGGTGGTGGCCCTGGCCGGTTGCGCCAGCGTCGAGAAACCCACGCCGATTCCACTCACCGCAGCCGTTGCCGTCTCAGTCTATGCAGCAGGTAGCCTGCGCGGTGCGCTGACCGCCATCGCCAAAGACCACGAAACACGCACAGGCCAGAAAATCGCCTTGACCTTTGGTGCCTCGGGCCTGCTGCGTGAACGCATCGAGAAAGGCGAGGCCGCACAGGTGTTTGCCTCCGCTGACAACGAGCACCCGCAACGTCTGGCAAGCCGGGGCGGCTGGCAGCCTTCCACCGTGTTTGCGCGCAACACCTTGTGCGCCCTGACCAGCGACAAACTCAACGCCACTCCGGCCACCTTGTTGGCCACACTGCTGCGGCCAGATGTGCGGCTGGGTATCTCCACACCCAAGGCCGACCCGTCGGGTGATTACGCCTGGACCCTGTTTGAGAAAGTTGATGCACTTCAACCCGGCGCGTTTGCCACCCTCAGCACCAAGGCACAAAAGCTGGTTGGCGCGGCGAATTCACCACAACCTCCCGAGGGGCGGCTGGTCTATGCCTGGATCATGGACAAAGGGGATGTGGATGTGTTTCTGACCTATTGCACCAACGCCGTGGCCGCGCAAAAGGAAGTGCCCCGCCTGAAAGTGGTGCAACTGCCGCCGGAACTCACGGTCGGCGCGGCCTATGGTATGACCGTGCGCCAGAACGTATCCCCAGCCGCCAGCGCGTTTGCCAAGGCTTTATTGGCCCCCGAGGGACAAGCCGTGTTGGCCCGGTTCGGCTTTGGCGCACCTTGATCTGAGCTGTGCAGCAAAGGCGCGACACGTGTCGTGCATACGTGTCTTTTCATGCTGTAGCCCAATGAAATAAAGCGCTGGAAGCTATCAAATAAGGTGCATCAAAACCACGCCGTGTTGCGCAGCAGCACATACACGGCGGTGGCCAGCAAAATGCTCAGCAGCGCCTGGCGCTGCCACCATTGCAGCCCCAGCGCCACGCACACCGCGATCAATTCGGCCCATGGCGCGTGCGGGTTGTCACGTGCGTTGCCGACCAACGTGTGCACCAGCAGCAGGGTCATGATGGCCAGCGGCAAAAAGCGGCCGAGTTGCTGCACCATCGGGTGCTTCTGCAGGAATTTGGCCGCCAGAAACGGCAGGGCGCGTAGGCCAAAGGTCACGCCAGCCATGGCTGCCATCACGCCCAGCGCGTAAGCGGTGTCGATCATGTAGACGCTTTCGCTGGCAGCCACTTGGGCAACACCATCCCGGCGATCACGCTCAGGGCAATGCTGATCAGCAGCGCCTGTTGCGGCATCACGGCTTGCGCCAGCGCGTAACTCACCAGCGCCACCCACAGCGGCAAGGTGGTGTGGGCGCTGCGCCATTGCTCCGCCGCCAGCACGGCAAACAGGGCGGCCAGCGCGAAGTCCAGCCCAACCAGTGGCACCTGCGCCTGCGTGCCAACCAGCGCGCCCAGCAAGGTGCCCAGCACCCACCAGCCCTGATTGATCAGCGCCACGCTGACCAACTGGCGTGTGGTGGTGCCCGGCGGCAGGGTGGTCAGCACCGAATAGGTTTCATCGGTCAGCGCAAACACCAGATACCAGCGCGCCCAGGGCTGGTGCGGCAATTTGTCGAGCAAAGACAGGCCGTAGAAGATGTGGCGCAAATTCACCACCAGTGTGGCCAGCGCGATGGCCGTCACCGGCAGCCCGGCGGCCAGCATCGGCACCATCATGAACTGGGCGGCACCGGCAAACACCATCACACTGGCGGCGACCGCCAGCCACCAGCTGGCGCCAGCCTGCACAAACAAAAAGCCGAACACCATGCCCAGCGGCACATACCCCATGGCCACCGGGATGGACAGGGTCAGCACCGAAACAGCGCGGGGCGGTGGAGAGGGTGGGGAGAGCGAATCAGGAGGCATGCAAACGGCACAACAATGGAGACTGTCAGATCACCCCAAGAAACACGGCCAGCGAGCGGCTCACTTCTAGCATCTGCTCTGCGCTGGCGTGACCAAAAACCTCCCCAATACGCTCGCGGGGCACAGACTGCACTTTGTCCACCATGATGTCCGAAGGCTTTTGCAGACCATTGGCAGCTGTTGGCAGCATCCGGATCCGAAACAAGGGAGTTTCCCTTAACTCGCTGGTGACGGGCAGAACGGTGACTGAGGGGTGTTCATCAAACAGGTCAGACTGAACAATCAGCGCGGGTCTGGGTTTGCCGTAGTCGCCTTGCAAAGCGATGGTGACCAAATCGCCACGTTTCATTGCCATCCTGCTGTGTCGGCTGCGGCTTGTACCCAATTTTGGACATCCACTTCGTGCGGGTCGTTTCTGAGCAAAAGCGACTGACGCTTGCATTCCAGCGCAAAACCCTCGCGTCGCGTGTCTGGAACCCAGATTTGCACGGGCCGCAAGCCAGCAGCCCGCAAGCCATCCCGGTGCTTCTGAACTCTTTGGGTGATGGGTGTACGCATGGGCTGCTCCGTTTGTTGCAGGCAACATGTTAACGAAATGTTTCATGTAACGCAAATGGAAGAGGCACTGACTGGGTGCACATCGTGCGGTGGATCAGGGTTTTGCCACGGCGGGCGCTGCCGTTACATGCTGTACTGCAGGCAGCCATTTGCCCAGCGCCAATTTCAGCGCCTCAAAGTCAACGGGTTTGGTCAGGAAATCGTCCATGCCCACGGCCAGACACTGCTGTTGGTCTTCGTGGAAGGCATTGGCGGTCAGCGCGATGATGGGCAAGCGTGGGCGCCTGGCCGCAGCTTCCTGTTGCCGGATGTGGGTCGTCGCGACATAACCGTCCATCACCGGCATGTTCAGGTCCATCAGGATCAAGTCCGGAAGCGTGGACAGGGCCATCGCATCCACGGCTTGCTGGCCGTCATGGACCAGGGTTACCGTCAGGCCAAGTTGCCCCAGCAGCGATTCAATCACCATGCAGTTGACCGGGTTGTCCTCTGCCACCAGCACGTGACCGGTCAGCCGGTTGTTGGCGCCCGCAGCGCTGACACCGCTTGGTGCCCGTTCGGCTTTGCGGGTGTTGGATGTGTCAGCTAACCCGGTGGCCTGCACCGTGAACCAGAACCTTGAGCCCCGGCCCGGTTCGCTGCTGACGCCAACATCGCCTCCCATGACGGTAGCCAGATGTCTCACAATGGACAATCCCAGCCCCGAGCCACCAAACTCGCGCGTGGTTGAACTGTTGGCTTGCGAGAAAGCCTGGAACAACAACCCCAATTGGTCGGCAGGGATGCCCACGCCAGTGTCGATCACCGCAAACTCCAGCATGCTGGTGGTCTCGGTCTGATCAAGCACGCTGGCTTCAATACGCACCTGGCCCGCCTGGGTGAACTTGAGAGCATTGCCGACCAGGTTCGACAGCATTTGGCGCAGTCGGCTCGAATCGCCCAGATAGCGCTGGTTGGGGTCGCCGTGCCATTGCCAGTCAAATTGCAAACCTTTGGCCTGCGCCGCACTGGCAAACAACTTGCTGGTTTCGTGCATCAGGGCTTCTGGCGAAAACGCCTGGCTTTCAAGTCGGAGCTTGCCCGCTTCGATCTTTGACAAATCCAGAATGTCGTTGAGCAAGGTCAGCAGTGTCTGGCCGCTCGACAAGATGGTGCGGGCGTAGTCGTTGCGCACATCCTCTTGCAAATTGGGCATCAACAACATTTGTGCCATGCCCAAAATGCCGTTCATCGGCGTGCGTATTTCGTGGCTCATGGTGGCCAGAAATTGACTTTTTGCCCGCGATGCTGCCAACGCAGCGTCGTTGGCAGCCATCAGTTCAGTGATGTCAATGCGAAAACCCACGGTATGGCCGTCGGCCATTTTGCGTTCGATGGCGCGTAACACCCGGCCATTGGAGGCCCGCTGAATGCGGGACTGATCACCTGAGCGGAATGCCGACAACCTTTCCTGCACCCATTCCTCGCGCTTGCCGACGGACTCCCGGTAAAAATCCATCTCCGCGCCAGCGCGGATGATGTCTTCAAACCGGGTGCCAGGTACCGTCAAGTGTTCGATATGGGGGTAGAGCTGGCGGTATTTTTCGTTGCAGAAAACCAGACGCTCGTCGGCATCGTAGATCACGAAGGCCTCATCGATGGCTTCGATCGACCCCAGCAACAGGTCCATGTTGAGTCGCGCCTCAAACGCCGCCTTGCGCTGCTCGGTGATATTGAGGTGGCTCACCACCGCGCCACCGTGTTCACCTTTCAAGGGTGTCACATTCATTCTGAACCAGCGCTTTTCGCTGGGTGAATGGCAGGGGTACTCAAGTTGGAAGCTGTTGCGCAGGCCCGCCAACACGGTCGCAATGCCAGCGCCGGCTTCAGTTCCCTCGCACTGCGCCAGGCTGTTGCTGCTGGCAGGACAGACATCCAGGTAATTCATGCCAATGGGTGTCAGCAACTGGGTCGGGGCGTCGTTATGCAAGCCAAACTCCCGCCAGGCCTGGTTGACCGCAACAATACGGCCATCCTTGTCCAAAACGGCAATGTGCTCCGACAGTGAGTCCAGAACGTCAGTGGTGAAGGCCTCATGCGCCTGCAAAATCAGCTGCGCGCGCTGGACTTCCGAAATGTCATAAAAATCGACTACCACCTGGGTCAATTGGCCATCTCCGCCGAATTGCGGAAAGGCGCTGACCAGCAGCCACACCGTCTGCACGTGCGCGCTGGCGTTGACACCCAGCATCAGGCCCTTGATGGCCTGGCCACTGGCGAGCACGCGATTGACCGGGTATTCGTGCAAGGGCATGGGACGGCCATCGGCATCCACAAACTGCCATGCACTGTCCATGGCGGTCTTGCCGCACATCTGCTCGTATGACAAGCCCAGCAACTCGCCTGCGCGTGCATTGCTGAACAGAATCTGCGTGTCCGGGCCATGCACAACGACACCGGTTTGCAGCTTGTTCAGAATATCTAAGTGCAGGTTCTGGAGGATCATGGAATAGGGATTGAATCCGGGGTGCAACTCATGGTGCATCCATACTGACCAATATTGGACTGTAAATGCAAACGGCGCGCAGGGCTATGGCCGAAGTGTGATGAGGCACACTCATCACGGCCTCTCATCCACCGCTCAGGAGTGGCTGACCTGCCATTTCTGTATCGCCAGCCGCAGGCCTGGCATCGCCAGCGCCACGGCCTTTTCGCCTTCTAGGATGGCCTTGTCTTTCTGGTCAAAGTCGGTGGCACCGATCCTGCCTACCCTGGGGCGAATGACAACATCGGCACGCGTCAGCTCCTGCTCGCCTAGGCGCTTGATCATAATGATGAGCGACTGGTCTATCACGTTGCTGATGCCGTCAAACACCACCCGACGATCGAGTTGGCCCGAGATATCTACCGCCACCACGATGTCAGCACCCATCTTGCGGGTGGCGTCCACCGGCACCGGGCTCACCAGGCAACCGTCGACGTAGGTTTTGCCCAGAATCTGCGTGGGTTTGAAAAACACCGGAAAGCTGCTCGAGGCGCGCACCGCCTGGCCGGTATTGCCGCGCGCAAAGTCCACGCGTTGCCCGGTGTCACCCTGGGTCGCCACAGCCACAAAGGGTTTGGGCAACTGCTCGATAGGGCGGTTTTTGACCAGTTCGTTGACATAGTCCTGCAGTTTCTGGCCAATCACCAGACCTTCCCAGGGGCTGCGCAAGTTGTAGTCGGTGACCTTGGTTTCATCGAGCGCAAAGGCCAACTCCTGTAGCCCAAAGCCGTCCAGACCGCTGGCGTACAGAGCCCCGACCACGCTGCCGGCGCTGGTGCCAGCCACCAGTTCCAGTTTCAGCCCCTGCGCTTCCAGCGCCTTGATCACGCCCACGTGGGCAAAACCCTTGGTGCCACCGCCGCCCAGCGCGATGCCGATGCGCGGCTGGCGCGGTGGGCCGGGCCGGGCGGGTGGGGTGGGTGCAGGAGCGGGCAGGGGTGGTGTGCTGCAGGCTGCCAGCAGACTTGCGGCAGACCATATCAGGGAGCGACGGTGCATAAGTTATATGTGTTTCAGGGCTGTAGCCCTTGTTGAATAAGTGGAAGCAGCTATTGTTTCAATAGTATCAAGGCGTGTTTTTCACAGCAGTATGCAGCACCACCTGGTTGCGGCCAGTCTCCTTGGCGCGGTACATGGCTTCATCGGCCTGGTGCAGGATGATCTCCTGGTCGGTCTGCTCGGGGTCAAACACGGTGACGCCGACGCTGGCCGTGCAATGATGCTCAATCGGCGGGCTGTCAGAGGCCGCGCGGTTGCCGTTGCGCTTAAGCCGGTAAACCTCCGAGAGCGACTGACGAATTTTTTCAGCCACCGCCATCGCCTGGGTCTGGGAGGCCTCCAGCGTGGTGTTGAGCTCGCTGAGCACCACCACAAACTCGTCGCCGCCCAGACGTGCCACAGTATCCACCTCGCGTACGCAGGCTTTCAGGCGGTGGGCGACTTCAATCAGCAGCATGTCGCCCACGGCGTGACCGTGGGTGTCATTGAGGGGCTTGAAGTTGTCCAGGTCCAGAAACAGCACGGCACCAAAACGGCCACTGCGCTTGTTGGTCAGCAAAATCTGGCTCAGGCGGTCGGTCAGCAGGCGGCGGTTGGGTAACTCGGTCAACGCGTCAAAAAACGCCAGCTGTCGCACCCGGTCTTCAATGGCCTTGCGCGCTGAAATGTCAGAGAACAGTGCCACGTATTGGCGCGTCACGCCCTGCTCGTCGCGCACCGCGCTGATGGTCAGCAACTCGGGGTAAATCTCGCCGTTTTTGCGGCGGTTCCAGATCTCGCCGCTCCAGTTGCCATTGATCAGCAGGGCTTTCCAGAGGGTTTCGTAAAACGCGCGGTCCTGGCGTTCTGATTTCAGCAGCCGGGTGTGCTTGCCAATGACTTCGGCGCGCGAGTAGCCGGTGATCTGGCAAAACGTGTCGTTCACATCCAGGATGTTGCCGTGGATGTCGGTGATGCTGATGCCTTCATGCGCATGGCTGAAGACGCTGGCCGACATCTCCAGTCGCAACTGGGCCTGTTTGCGCTCGGTGATGTCGCGCACAAACACAAACATTTCGCCGTTGCCGCCAGCCGTCACTGTCAGGCTGGCCTCCAGGTCCCACAAGGAGCCATCCTTGCGTCGGTGACGGGTCTCAAACTGCTCATGCCCGGTGCGGTACAGGCGCACGATGCGCGCGGCCACTTCCTCGGGTTTCTCGTCGGCTTCCAGGTCCAGCACCGACATGGTGCTCAATTCGTCTTCGGTATAGCCCGACATGGCACAGTAAGCCGGGTTGACCTGCAGCAGTCGCCCTTGCTTGTCGGCGCGGAAAAACCCGTCCGGCGTGGTTTTCAGCACCGCCTGCAGGGCCATGTAGCTGTGTTGCAGGGTGTCCTGAATCTGCTTGATGTCGGTGATGTCCTGCAGGGAGCCCACCAGCTTGCTCACCTCGCGTTGCCCGTTGCGCTGCACCTCGCCGCGCGCCAGGTAGTAGCGCTGTGAGCCGTCGCGACGCATGGAGCGCAGCTCCAACTCATAGGGTACGCCGTAGTGCAACGCCTTGTTCACCGCTTCCTTGAAGCGCTGTGCATCTTGCGCGATGTACAGCTTGGGCAGTCGCTCCATCGATGGCTCATCCTTGTCGGGGTCCATCCGGAAGAACTGAAACAGCTCGTCAGACCAGGTGACGGTGTTGCTGTCGATGTCCCACTCCCAGCTGCCGACATGGGCCAGCGCCTCGACGCGTGACAGCACATCCTGCTGGGCCTGCAGCTTGTGATTTCTTTGTGTCAGCACGGCCAGCAGGCCGTTGAACGCGCGGATGAGTTCGCCAATCTCGCTTGGTGCACCCAGCGGCAGCGCCTGGGGTGTCTCCACGCCGAGGTTGCGTTTGCCAATCGCCCGGATGGTGTCGAGCACCGGTGCCAGCTGGTGACGGATCAGCCACCAGGTCAGCCCGCCAGCCAGTAAAGTCAGTAGCAAGGTGGCGTAGAGCATGCGTTGCTGCATGCTGTGCATGGGTGCAAAAGCCTCTCTGGTTGGCAGCACCGCGGCGATGATCCAGCCGGTGCTGGGCACCAACTTGTCAGACGCCAGGATTTCCTCACCATGTGGATTGACGATGATCAGCGAGCCTTGATAGCCAGCGATGAACCGGTCCAGCGCCGTGTCGATACCCACGTTGGGCAAGCCCTGCACGATGCGGTCCTTGTCGGTGGCAGTGATGACGCGACGCTGCTGCGGGTCCAGCAGCAGGTAGCCACCTGTTTTGCCGTAGGTGTTGTCGGTGATGATGTGCAGAAAGTTGCTTTTTTTCAGGTTGGTTAGCCCGGTGAGCGTGCCAATGACGCGGCCATCGGCATCCAACACCGGGGCGGAGATGCCCAACATCGGTGCGCCCAGGCGTGTATCGGTAAAAACCTGCCCGATGCTGGCGCGTGCCTCGTTCAAAGCCACATGGACCGAATGCCAGTCCAGGCGACCCAGGCCGACGCGCCCGGCGGTGGTTGATGTTTCGGCAATGGCGACGGCATCGGTATTGATGACCAGCACACCTTCATTGAATTCGGCGCTCAAAATGGGGCGCTGGTCCAGATGCTGTTGCAGCGCGGCCGGGTTGTTGAACTCGTCGGGGGTGATTTCCTTGGCGATTAGTTGCAGCCAATTCAATCGCTCGGTCAGGCGTTCATCGACGTGTTGCGCCAGCAGCGACACGGTGGCCAACTGCTGTGCGCTCAGTTCGTCACGCAGGTCGTTTTTAAGCTCGATGCTGGCGAAAAAAGACAGCGTCCACAAGCTGGCCAGAAAAATGGCCATGGTGGAGAGGGTGACGCGGGTCTTGATCGAATGCCGCGCCAGAAAGTTGAGCTGCATACAGGCATGCTAACGCCAGCGTGACCGATTGCACAACCGTTCGACTTGGGGTGTCACAGAATTTGTATCATTTAAGGCTCAAGCCCCTATGCATAAAGCGCAAGAAGCTATGAAATAGATAGCTTTCAAGCCGCTCCGGTTGGCGATCAAAGCAGTGGGCAGGTGTTGACAGGTGTGTCCGGGCCGGGCGGGTTGATGCCCAGCTCACTCAATTCAGCGGCGGTAAACACACTTGAGCGGGTGTGAAACGCCTTGCCCTCGGGGCCCTCTAACGAAAACGTGCCGCCGTGGCCGTCGATCACGTCGATGATGAGTTGCGTGTGTTGCCAATACACGTACTGCGCTTTCCCGATGTAGAACGGGCAACCACCAATGTCGCCCAGGTACTCGTCACCCGCGCCCATGGTGATCTCGCCGGGCAGGTAGCAGTTGGCGGCGCTGTTGTCGCAGCAGCCGCCCGACTGATGAAACATCAGGTCCGGGCCGTGTTTGGTTTTAAGGAAGGTGATGAGTTCCAGTGCGGCGGGGGTGGCAATGACTTTATCGACCATGCTTATCTCCAGAAAAAGTGGCGTACCGAGATGTAGCGCAGTGAGGCAGCCCGTTGGGGCGACCCCCGATTTCTGGTACGCCAGTATGAGGGGGGTGCACCAACGGGCTGCCTCGCAGCGCGGGTTAGCAGGCGGCAATTTGCCGATCAGAAGAACCCAAGCTTGTTCTCGCTATAGCTCACCAGCAGGTTCTTGGTCTGCTGGTAGTGGTCGAGCATGACCTTGTGGGTTTCACGGCCAATGCCCGATTCCTTGTAACCGCCAAATGCCGCGTGCGCCGGGTAGGCGTGGTAGCAGTTGGTCCAGACGCGGCCGGCCTTGATGGCGCGGCCCATGCGGTAGGCGACATTGCCGTTGCGGCTCCAGACGCCGGCACCCAGGCCGTACAGCGTGTCGTTGGCAATCGCCAGCGCTTCGGCTTCGTCCTTGAAGGTGGTCACCGCCAGCACCGGCCCGAAGATTTCTTCCTGGAAGATGCGCATCTTGTTGTGGCCCTTGAACAGCGTCGGCTGCACGTAGAAGCCGCCCGCCTGCTCACCCGGCAGATGCGCCTGGGCACCACCGATCAGCACTTCAGCGCCTTCCTGCTGGCCCAGGTCGAGGTAAGACAGGATCTTGGTGAGTTGCTCCTTGCTGGCTTGCGCGCCCATCATGGTGGCGGTGTCGAGCGGGTCGCCCTGCACGATGGCGGCCACACGTTTCAGCACACGCTCCATGAACGCGTCGTAAATGCTTTCCTGGATCAGCGCGCGGCTTGGGCAGGTGCAGACTTCGCCCTGGTTGAAGGCAAACAGCACCAGACCTTCGATGGCTTTGTCCAGAAAGCTGTCGTCTTTGTCCATGATGTCGGCAAAAAACACGTTGGGGCTTTTGCCGCCGAGTTCCAGCGTGGCCGGAATCAGGTTGTTGGCAGCGGCTTGAGCGATCACGCGGCCGGTGGTGGTGGAGCCGGTGAAGGCGATCTTGGCGATGCGTTTGGAAGTTGCCAGCGGCATACCAGCTTCGCGGCCATAACCATTGACGATGTTGAGCACGCCGGGCGGCAAGATGTCGGCAATCAGCTCGGCCAGCACCAGGATGCTGATCGGTGTCGATTCGGCGGGTTTGAGCACCACGCAGTTGCCTGCGCCAATCGCCGGGGCCAGCTTCCAGGCCGCCATCAAGATCGGGAAGTTCCAGGGGATGATCTGACCCACCACGCCCAGCGGCTCATGGATGTGGTACGCCATGGTGTTTTCGTCAATCTCGCTGATGCCGCCTTCCTGCGCACGCAGGCAACCGGCAAAGTAGCGGAAATGGTCGATGGTCAGCGGGATGTCGGCGTTGAGCGTTTCGCGGATCGGTTTGCCGTTATCGACGGTTTCGACATAGGCCAGCAGTTCCAGATTGGCTTCCAGGCGGTCGGCAATTTTCAGCAGGATGTTGGAGCGGGTGGCAGCGTCGGTCTTGCCCCATTTGTCGGCGGCAGCGTGGGCGGCATCCAGGGCCAGGTCGATGTCTTCCGCACCGGAGCGGGCCACCTTGGTGAAAACCTTGCCGGTGGTTGGGGTAATCACGTCAAAGTACTGACCCTTGACGGGCGCTACAAATTTGCCGCCGATGAAGTTCTCGTACTGTGCTTTGAAAACGTGTTTGGCACCGGCTGCGCCGGGAGCTGCGTAGATCATTGTGTGTCCTCTTTATGTGTCAGTTGGAATGAAATTCCCTTGCGGGCACAGTTGATCTATCAAGTCGCGTGCCAACTCGCATGAAAGAGTCAATGCATTGATTTCATTGACTATTATTCGCAGTGCGTGGTCAGGTATCGGTGTGACCTGTGGGCCTGCGGTGTTGCATCATGTGACACCTGTCCAGAATCGCAACAGGGCCAATTGCCCCCACTCTATGCAAGGTGGTACATATCGCCGGAAAGCCTAGTGCTGGCTACCATCGCACGTCCAACACACCAGAGAGCAGACATCAGTCTGCCCAGGAGACAACGTGCGAACAACTTCCCATGCCGTGGCCTTGCGCCAGGCGCGCCTGCATTTGCTGGAACATGGTGACTGCCCGCCCGGCGGTCTGGATGAACGCGTGGCGCGCTCCTGGCGGCGCAGCCTGGCAGCAGGGCTACTGCCTGCCGGGTGCCAGCATGACTCTGAGCACGCCAGCGGTGCGGAACTTACCCATACCCTGGCCTGCAGCCATGACCTGTTGGCGCATTCGCGCCCGGTAATGGAACACCTTTTTGAGCAGGTGCGCCACACACAGGGCATGGTGATCCTGGCCGACAAGCGCGGCACGCTGCTGCATACCCTGGGCGATGCCCAATTCGTGAGCCGTGCCGACCGGGTGGCCTTGTCCTGCGGTGCCAACTGGCATGAACAACAGCGCGGCACCAACGCCATTGGCACCGCGCTGGTGGAAGCGCAGGGTGTCGAAATCCATGGGGCTGAGCATTTTCTGGAGCGCAATGAGTTTTTGACCTGCACTGCGGTACCGATCCTCTCCGCGGTGGGTGATTTGATGGGCGTGCTGGACATCTCGGGCGACCAGCGCAGCCGCCACCCGCACACGCTGGGGCTGGTGGGTATGGCTTCGCGCATGATTGAAAACCGGCTGGTCATCAATTCCTGCCAGCGGCATATCCGCCTGCACCTGCATGCCCGGCCTGAAGGCATTGGCAGCGTGGCCGAGGGCATTGTGGCGCTGTCGGAGGACGGCTGGTTGGTGGGTGCCAACCGCGCCGCTATGGCGTTGCTGCACTTGCGCCTTGCCGACCTGGGTGCGTTGCCGTTGACCAGCCGCCTGGATGTGTCGCTGGCCGAACTGCTGTCTCGCCACAAGCGCCGCCCCGGTCAGCCCACCCAGGTGCGCCAGTTGGACGGCACCGGCCTGTTTGTGCAGGTGCAGCACGATGCCCCGGCTTTTGTCAGCGCAGTGGTGCCAACGCCAGCGCCAGCCCCGCTGCCGGCACCCGATGCCCTGCGCAGCCTGGACACTGGCGACGCACGCTGGCGCAATGCCGCCGACAAAGTGCGCCGCGTGTTGGACAAACCGATACCGCTGCTGATTCAGGGCGAATCCGGGGTTGGCAAGGAGCTTTTCGCTCGTGCCTCGCATGACGGTGGACCCCGCAAAAATAAAGCATTTGTTGCTATTAATTGCGCAGCAGTGCCAGAAAACCTGATCGAGGCCGAATTGTTTGGCTACGCACCGGGAGCCTTTACCGGCGCGCGCCGCGAGGGCAGCGTGGGCCGCCTGCGTGAGGCGCATGGTGGCACGTTATTTCTGGATGAAATTGGCGACATGCCGCTGGGCCTGCAGGCGCGTTTGCTGCGTGTGTTGCAGGAGCGCCAGGTCACGCCCCTGGGCGGCGGACAGCCAGTGGCGGTTGACTTTGCGCTGATCTGCGCCAGCCACCACAAACTGCGCGAAGAAGCCGCCGCCGGTCGCTTCCGCAATGACCTGTATTACCGTATCAACGGCTTGACGGTGTTGTTGCCGCCCTTGCGCGAGCGCACGGATTTCACGGTACTGACTGAGCGCCTTCTGGCTGACCTAAACCCTGGTCGCCATGTGGGCGTGGCTCCTGATCTGTTGGCATGCCTGAGCCAGCACAGCTGGCCCGGAAATTTGCGCCAGTACGCGAACGCGCTGCGCACGGCAAGTGCTATGCTAGGTGCGCATGAGACCATCATCATTTGGGCCCACCTGCCCGATGACTTGCTGGAAGATTTGCAACCACCCGGCGTGCCACAGGCTCCACGGGCCGCCTGGCAAGCCGGACTGCCGAGTCAGCCAACCCAGACCTGGCCACCCGCCACGCCAGAGCCAGCCAGCACAGAAGCGGCGCACAACCTGCACGAACTCTCCCGCCAGGCCATTCGTCAGGCGGTAGATGCGAGTTGTGGCAACTTGTCGCAAGCGGCCCGGCGACTCGGCATCAGTCGGCAGACCCTTTATAGAAAACTGGGCGATCCGCCCGGCAATCTCAGGGCTTGATGTAGCCGTAGCCCTGACCCTCGAGCTGGCCGATGCGCACCACGCCTGAGGGCGTAAAACCGGCATCCATCACGAATTGCTCTTTTTTGAGGCCCATGGCGCGCAGGGTCAGCTCGCACACCTCAAACTTGACACCTTTGGCCACCAGGTCCGAGATCAGCGGGCCGTATTCAATGTTGGGGTTTTTCTTGTCCTTGGCACCGTCCATGAGAAAGTTCACGCCGTCACCCACTGCCACTGCGATGATTTTGGTGTTGGGGGCAGTGTCCATGTAATTGCGCAGGGTGCGCAGTCCGGCGGTGGCCTGGGCGTCGCTGTTGTCAAAGTGGTAAACAACCTTGTCCTGTGCCATGGCCAGGGCGGATGCCAGCGTCAGCAACAGGGCGGCAAAGAGGGAACGAAAGCTCATGAAAGTCTCCTTTTGTGGTTATCAACAAGGGTGAAGGCACCGCTTCGGCGGGGATGATGCCATGTTTTGCCGCGCGCTGGATGCGCCACCCATCACCTTCCAGAGCCCTGGCAGAGGAATTTGACGGCAATAACGATCAGTACCAGGGTTTTCCCTATGTCTTGCCGCTTCGTTCAAGGCGAACAATCGCTATGTAGTTAAATTCATAGGAATGGTTGTTCATAGGCACCATCCGGTTTCGGTTCACATCACCTTCAGGAGAAATACATGCAAAAGGTGTTGCACATCAACGCAGACAAGTGCACCGGCTGTCTGCAGTGCGAAATGGCTTGTGCTTTCGAGAATTACGGCACATTTGCCACGGCCAAGTCGCGCATCAAAGTTTTCAACTTCCACCACACCGGGAAAAAGGTGCCCTACACCTGCACCCAGTGCGACGAGGCCTGGTGCCTGCACGCCTGCCCGGTGGAGGCCATCACGGTCGATAAGTCCACCGGGGCCATGGTGGTCAACGAGGCCACCTGTGTGGGCTGCAAGGTTTGCACCATTGCCTGCCCGTTTGGCACCATCAACTATGTGCAGGAAACCGGCAAGGTGCAAAAGTGTGACCTCTGCGGCGGCGAACCGGCGTGTGTCGAAGCCTGTCCCACCGCTGCCATCACTTTCATTGATGCCAACTGGACGGGCCTGAGCAAGATGGAACAGTGGGCCAACAAACTGGGCAATCAGGCAGCCGCTTAAAAACACTTTGAGGGTCAGACCACTTTGCGCAGCAAACGTGCTCTGACCCCAACACTTTAGGAGAACACATCATGTCATGGGCTGGAAAAATCCTTCGCGTCAACCTGAGTGCTGGCACCGTTACCTCTGAACCGTTGAACATGGAATGGGCGCAGGCCTACATCGGTTCGCGCGGTTTGGGCACCAAATATTTTGTCGAGGAAGTGGCGGCCACAGTCGATCCGCTGTCTATCGACAACAAAATGATCTGGGCCACCGGCCCGCTGACCGGCACGATGGCCTCCACCGGGGGCCGCTACACCGTCATCACCAAAGGCCCGCTCACCGGTGCCATTGCCTGTTCCAATTCGGGTGGCTACTGGGGTGCCGAACTCAAGATGGCGGGCTGGGACATGGTCATTTTTGAAGGCAAAAGCGCCAAGCCGGTGTTTTTGTACATCAACGACGACGTGGCTGAACTGCGCGACGCAGCCCACCTCTGGGGCAAGAGCGTCTGGCAGACTGAAGAAATCATCAAGAAAGGTCTGCAAGACCCGCTGGTGCGCGTAGCTTCCATCGGTAAGGCAGGTGAAAACGGGGTGCTGTTTGCCGCTGTGGTGAATGATCTGCACCGTGCTGCTGGTCGCTCAGGGGTCGGCGCGGTCATGGGCAGCAAGAATCTCAAGGCCATTGCGGTGCGCGGCACCAAGGGTGTGGGCAACTTGCGTGACCCCGAAGCCTTCATGACGGCCGTGAAAGCCGCCAAGAAGATCCTGGCCGAAAACGGTGTCACTGGTACTGGTCTGCCTGCCATGGGCACGCAGGTGCTCATGAGTGTGATCAACGAAGTGGGTGCCTTGCCCACCCGCAACCACCAGGACAACCAGTTTGAAGGTGCGATGGACATAGGCGCTGAAGCCATGGCCAAACCACGTGCCACCGACGGCAAGAAACATCTGGTGACCAACCAGGCCTGTTTTGGCTGCACCATCGCCTGCGGGCGCATCAGCAAGATGGACGAAGGCCACTTCACCATCGAAAACAAACCGCAATATCGCGGGGCCAACGGCGGCCTGGAATACGAAGCGGCCTGGGCGCTGGGTGCCGCCAACGGCGTGAACGACCTGGAATGCCTGCAATACGCCAACCTGCTGTGCAACGAAGAAGGCATCGACCCCATCAGCTTTGGCGCCACCGTCGGCGCGGTGATGGAACTGTATGGCATGGGCATCCTGACCAAGGAGCAGGTGGGCTGTGAAGCCAACTTTGGCTCGGCCCGCGCATTGGCTTTTCTGGCTGAAGAAACCGTCAACGGACGTGGTTTCGGTAAGGAAATTGGCCAGGGCTCCAAGCGTCTGACTGCCAAATATGGTCACCCCGAGCTGAGCATGTCATCCAAGGGCCAGGAGTTTCCGGCCTACGACGCGCGCGGCATCCAGGGCATTGGCCTGGCCTACGCCACCAGCAACCGGGGCGGCTGCCACCTGCGCGGCTATACCATTGCTTCAGAAGTGCTGGGCATCCCGATCAAAACTGATCCGCTCGAATCGGCCGGCAAGCCTGAGTTGGTCAAAGCCTTTCAGGATGCGACCGCCGCGTTTGACTCGTCGGGCTTGTGCATCTTCACCACCTTTGCCTGGGGCCTGCAAGACCTGTCGCCACAAATGCAGGGTGCCTGCGGCGAGCAGTACACGATTGAAGAACTGGCCAAAATCGGCGAGCGCATCTGGAACATGGAGCGCGAGTTCAACAACCGCGCCGGTTTCACCAAGGCGGACGACAGCCTGCCGCCACGGCTGACCAGCGTGGAAGGGGCCTGCAAGACCGGCCCGGCCAAAGGCAAATTCAACGAGTTGGCGACCATGCTGCCGCTGTATTACCAGGCGCGGGGCTGGGATTCTGAGGGCCGCCCGACCGCCGAAACACGCGAACGCCTGAGCCTGTAAAGGATGATGTTTCAGGTTTTTGGGGTTGGATCACCGTAGGTTAATGGGGTCAGATCACCGCCCAACGGGCGTGTGCTCTGACCCCAGTTAACCGGACCACAACGTGTTCCACCGCAAATTTTGCGTGGTCTGACCCCAATAGGCCGGATCAAACAAAACCAATAAGCGGCTTCAAAGCCGCTTTTTTCTGGAGATAACCATGACCCACCACGTGATTCTGGGCAGCGGCCCCGCCGGTGTCATTGCCGCCGAGACCATCCGCAAGCAGGCCCCATTGGACGAGATCACCCTCATTGGTGATGAGCCCGAGCCGTCTTACTCGCGCATGGCCATCCCCTACCTGTTGATGGGCAACATCGACGAGAGCGGCACCTACCTTCGCAAGAGCCCGACGCATTTCACAGATTTGAAGATCAATCTGCTGCTGGACCCCGTGCGCTCTGTGCAGGCAGCTACCAAAAGCATAGTTCTCAAAAGCGGCAAAACCGTCACTTTTGACACTTTGCTGATTGCCACCGGCTCGCACCCGGTCAGCCCGCCGATACCCGGCATCCAATCCGACGGCGTCCACACCTGCTGGACGCTGGAAGATGCCCGCGCGATTGCCGCGCTGGCGCAGCCCGGCGCAAGGGTGCTGCAATTGGGTGCGGGCTTTATCGGCTGCATCATCATGGAAGCGCTGGCCTCGCGTGGTGTGAAGTTGAGCGTGGTCGAAATGGGCGACCGCATGGTGCCGCGCATGATGGGTCCGGTAGCGGGCGGCATGATCCGCGACTGGGTCGAGTCCAAAGGCGTGGACGTGTTCACCAGTACCAAGGTCGAGTCCATCCAGCCGGGCAAGCCGCTGCAGGTGAAACTCTCCAACGGCAAAACCATGTTGGCTGACCTAGTCATCAGCGCCGCTGGCGTGCGCCCGGCGATCGGTTTCCTGGAAGAGTCGGGCATTTTGTGCCTGCTGGGGGTGCTGACCGACGAGCATTTGCAAACCAATGTGCCCGGCATTTACGCGGCGGGCGACTGTGCCGAGGCCTTTGACAAGGTGTCGGGCAAAACCATGGTCAGCGCCATCCAGCCCAACGCCTCGGAGCAGGCGCGCATCGCGGCCAACAACATGGTGGCGTTTGCGCGCGGCCAGTCTGCCAAGGCGGTGCTCAAGGGCGTCACGCAAATCAATGTGCTGGACACGCTGGGCCTGATCTCGGCCAGCTTTGGCGACTGGCAGGGTGTGCCCGGCGGCGAGCACGTGGAGCTCACCGACCAGGCTGCCGGCAAACATTTGAGCCTGCAGTTCAAGGACGATGTCTTGATTGGCTGCAACTGCGTTGGCTGGACCCAGCATGTGGGTGCGATGCGTGGCCTGGTCGAAGGCCAGATCAAGCTCGGTGCCTGGAAAGACAAGCTGCTCAATGACCCCACCCGCCTGGTCGAGGCTTACCAGGCCGCTGCCCACGGCCAGGCCGACTGGTCTGGCGCGCATGACAAACACAAGCGTTGACCTTGCTTGTGTCATCATTGTTCCGTCCATGCCTATCCGGTCGGCACAGGTTGAAAGTTCAGTCCATGGAAGAACCGGCGCATGTTGGGCTCTGGACGGCCAATCTTGAACTTTCAGCACCTTCTCCCAGCGAGTTGGCCAAAGCCGGAGGCTTGGAACGCGTCGCTGGCGAGGTGAGGAAATCAATTTCAGAACAACCTGTGTCAACCGGATAGG
>CAIVHU010000237.1 GCA_903905735.1 uncultured beta proteobacterium | reverse complement strand
TGTCGCCAACTTGCCGATCACTTGTGTTCGCGTAACGCCAGTTTGCGCTTCAAACGCCGGGTTGACATCCAAGATTCGATAGTCAATGGGTTGGCCATTTGCATCCCTGACCAGGCGATGGAGCACCATGCCTTCAGACATGGCCGTGAACAGGGACTGGAACCGCTGTTCACTGGCATCGCGCAGCATGACTGCCTCTCTCTGCTCCGTGATGTCTCTGAAAATGGTGTAGACCGAGAACACTTTGCCGCACTCGTCCCATAGGGGTATTGCGTCAATGCGTATCCAGGTAAACGCGTCCCTGATCGGGTTGAAAACACCCATGATGACATTGGAGACTTGCTTCCCCGTGCGAAGCGTCTCCATGGCGGGATGGTCAGGCCCAGGAAACGGTGTGCCGTCGTCGTGAACGGTCTGAAATCTTGGGTCAACCGAGGTAGCCCCCCGCATCTGGTCAAACGTCAGTTCAAGAATTGTCTGGGCAGCCGGATTCGCTTGGGTGATTCGACCGTTTTCGTCCTGCAAAACGATGCCAAACGCAATGGAATCAAGCAGTCGACTTGCGAACGGGAAGTCCGCTTGCTGTGATCCGCTGGGGTCTTCCGGTGCCACGACTTGCTCCAGTTTTGTATCCGGCTCAAATCGTACTCGCAAAAGTGTCGATGATCACCAAAAACTTGGTCACCTATGGCAATGCCTTTGTCACCCCGTGGAAAACAATTGCCAAAACCAACCGCGCCGCAATTTTGTTGAATCCTGAAACTTCGCGAGTTTGGGGGATGGCGAGTTGCGGGCTCTTGAATCCGCTGCCGACATCTGTGCAAGATAGCATCAAAAAAAGCACTGGGTTGAATGTCGCCTATGACGGAGGCCGTTTCGGAAGTCCACAGACTGACTCCTGTGGATCTTAAAGAGCTAGCCAACCCTTCCCCGTTGACCTTCAAAATTGAGCGCCTGCAATAGGGAAAAACGTATTTCGGTTGTGCAGCGTCAAGAGTCTGTCACCACCGGCAGCTCTCGGGCAAGCTAGATTCATGAGTTGTAGGGCAAGTCAACCGCTGCTCACAGACTTCGGAGTCGTGCTCAAAGCGGGAGTCCTGAGTGCCGAAGTTATCGCTAGGAAGTGGTCATTCACCGACTTGGAAATGAGCCACTTTGGTGATCGAAATTGGTTTATACGATCCGTGAAGTGGGGTTTGTGTGGAGAACAAAAAAAAGCAATAGGGACTCGGTGCTGCCGATACTGACTACTCTGGCTTTCTTCTCGGCGACGGGTCCGGATTCCAGGCCGGCAGGCGGTAGTCACTCCAAAGCGCCAGTCCGCGCAACATGACCGTCGTGCCGGCTGCGGCAGCCAGGCCCAACCAATCCGGAGCGTTCAGCGCTTGCGCCAGCACCAACAACCAGGTACCGATGAAGGCGCAGACGGCATAGGGCCGATGATCCCGAAAAACGCTAGGAATCTCGTTACAGACAATATCGCGCAAAACGCCGCCGACCACGGCGGTAATGACCCCCATCAGCACCGCAACGATGGCTGGCATCTGCATGTTCAGGGCGATTTGGGTGCCGGATGCTGAAAACAACCCAAGACCCAGCGCATCTGGCCACAACACCGCCCGCTCGGTCAGTTCGAAATGGCGGGAGCGCAAGCCTAGCATCGCCACCGTGCACAAGGCCAGTAGGGCCCACAGCCAGGTGGCATGTTCGACCCAAAAAAACGGACGGCGGTCAAGCAGGATGTCACGCAAAGTCCCGCCACCGAATGCCGCCAGACCGGCCACCGCATAAACCCCCACCAAGTCTAGCCGCTTGCGTGCTGCTTCCAGCATGCCCGAGAGCGCAAAGGCCAGCGTGGCCAGAACCTCCACCAGGGTTTGCAGAAAAGACAGGTTGAGGATGGCGTGGGAGGTCATAAAAGGGATGGCATTGACAAAGACCGCCTGAGGTTAACCCGTTGATGAGTTGGTCGTCCATCCTGTCGTTGTGCGTTGCATTTGCCCCTGAAAAGCCTATCGCAGCTGGGGCAGTTGGTAAAAATGGCATTCGAAACGGCATGTTTGGTGATTCCAATTGGTGGTCACCCATCCAATAATGTTGCCTTTTTAAATATCCCTGCGCGGCCTAGCATTCGCCATCTCAATTTTTTCAACCTCACTGAAGGAGATCGCGATGTCAAGTATTGCGATGGGCCGCCCAACCAAACCCCTGGGCAATGACAGACTTCTCTTCGGCATCATCATGGGCGTCATTGCCTTTTGGTTGTTTGCCCAAACCACGCTGAATGTGGCGCCCGACATGCAGCGTGACCTGGGTCTGGATGCCAGCATGATGAACATTGCGGTGGCGATCACCGCCCTGTTTTCCGGTATTTTCATCGTGGTGCTTGGTGGCCTCGCTGATCGCATCGGTCGCGTCAAAGTCATGCAGGCGGGTTTTTTCCTGAACATGCTCGGCTCCCTGTTGATTGCCACGGCGCCGAGCGGCGACCTGGCCACCGTTTTCCTGCTCACCGGTCGTGCCCTGCAAGGCCTGTCCGCCGCTTGCATCATGCCAGCCAGTCTGGCCCTGGTGAAGACCTACTGGGACGGCGCTGCACGTCAGCGCGCGGTGAGTCTGTGGTCGATTGGCTCCTGGGGCGGCTCCGGTGTTTGCTCGCTGTTCGGCGGCATGATGGCGCAGAACTTTGGCTGGCGTTACATTTTCTTCGCCTCGATCGTCGTCTCATTGATCGGTCTGGCCATGATCAAGGGCACCCCTGAAAGCAAAGCCGAAACCAAGGCTGACTACAAGTTCGATTTGGCTGGATTGCTGACCTTCATGG
Organism: uncultured beta proteobacterium; assembly: GCA_903905735.1. Classification (GTDB taxonomy): domain Bacteria; phylum Pseudomonadota; class Gammaproteobacteria; order Burkholderiales; family Burkholderiaceae_C; genus Rhodoferax. The sequence continues at coordinate 25,404 of CAIVHU010000237.1, read as the reverse complement.
TGGCGATGGTGGCCCTGCAAATTGTCGTCACCCAAGGCAACAAGATGGGCTGGACCAGCCCACTGATCATGGGGTTGAGCGCCGTCGCAGTGATCTTCGGCACCGTGTTTTTCCGCATCGAGTCGGCCTCCACACATGGGTTTGTCGACTTCAAGCTGTTCAAGAATTCAACGTTCACCGGTGCCACGTTGTCCAACTTCCTGCTCAACGGCGTCGCCGGTACCTTGCTGGTGTCGCTGCAACTGGTGCAACTCGGTGGCAGCATGACCGCCCAACAGGCTGGGGCCCTGACATTGGGCTACGCGGTGGCGATCATTGCTTTTATCCGCGTCGGCGAAAAGCTGCTGCAGCGTTTTGGCTCGCGTAAACCCATGATCTGGGGTTGCCTGATCACTGGTCTGGCGATCGTCTTGCTGCTGCCGTCCAACCTGATGCTCAATGACTACAAGGTGATGGCCATGATCGCCTACACGTTGTTCGGTGTTGGCCTGGCGTTCTATGCCACACCGTCAACCGACGCGGCCCTATCGAGTCTGCCTGCCAACCAAGCCGGTTCGGGTGCCGGTATCTACAAAATGGCGTCGTCCCTGGGTGCTGCCTTCGGTGTGGCCATCTCCGCCGCGATCTTTACCGCGCTCAGCGCCAACCCCGAAAGTGTTTCCTGGGTCGCTGGCGTGATCACCTTCGTCGGTCGTCAGGACAACCTGGCCGTGCGTGAAGCAGCCATGATCGCGTTGATGTTCAACGTCTTCATGGTGCTGGTGGCCATCATGTCCATCATGCTGACTGTGCCCAAGGCCGGTGCCCATTCAGGCAAGTCCAGGACGCTGCCAGCGTCAAGCATTGCCCCACAGTAGTCCTGATTCGACCCGAATCGTCAACCCTATCGATAAAGATTCATCATGAACACGCTATTGAACACACTCAACGCCGATCAGGAACAAATGAAGTCGTGGCGGCATCACATCCACAGCTACCCGGAACTGGCGTTTGATGAGCACCAGACGGCCAGCTATATCGCCAGCTTGCTACGCGGCTGGGGCTATGACGTGACCGAGGGCGTCGGCCAAACCGGCGTGGTCGCCACGCTCAAGGTTGGTGACGGCAAGCAAGCTATCGGCCTGCGGGCCGACACCGACGCGCTGGCGGTTCAGGAAATGAACGACAGCGACCATAAAAGCATGGTCGCGGGCAAGTCCCATACCTGTGGTCACGACGGCCACAGCGCGATGCTGCTCGGTGCGGCACAGCACCTGGCACGCACCCGCCAGTTCAACGGTACCGTGCACCTGATTTTCCAGCCCGCCGAAGAGGTGATGGGCGGTGCTCTGGCAATGATCAAGGACGGCCTGTTTGAGCGCTTTCCAATGGATGCGGTGTTTGGCATGCACAACATGCCGTCGCTGGAGCGCGGCAAGATCTATTTCACCTCAGGCCCGCTGTTTGCAGCAGTCGATAACTGGGAGATTGTGCTGACTGGCAAAGGCAGCCATGGATCCATGCCAGAAAGGAGCATTGATCCGGTCGTGGCTGGCGCTTCCCTGGTGATGGCGCTTCAGACCATCGTTTCACGCAATGTCGCTGCCAAGGATTCTGCGGTTGTGTCGATTGGTGCTTTTCAAGCAGGGGATGCCGGAAATGTGATTCCGCAAACAGCCACGTTGCGCATCAGCACGCGCACCAGCAACCCCGAAACCCGCAAACTCGTACTGGCTCGGATCAAGGCTATCGTTGCGGCGCAGGCAGAATCTTTCGGTGTCAGCTACGACATCCGTGAAGGCTCACCAGGCGCTGTGCTGGTCAACGATCCGGTGCAGACTGAAGAATGCGCCAATATCGCGCGTGATCTGTTGGGTGAAGACCAGGTGGTCATGCCGGGCCCGACTTTTATGGGCAGCGAAGACTTCGCTTTTTATGCACAGCACAAGCCAGGCACCTATTGCATTATCGGCAACGGCGACACCGCGATGGTGCACCACCCGTTGTACGAGTTCGATGACCACATCCTGCCCGTGGGTGCCGCTTATTGGGTTGCCCTGGCCGAGTACTATCTGAAATAGGTGAAATATGATGCCGACCAGAAGGCTGCGCGTTGATGGCATGCGTTTTTGCTTATCATTTGCCCAGTGAAAGACCATCAACTAAAAGCTTTGGTGCAGGTCGCCGAAAGTGGCTCCATTCGAGCTGCGGCAAGAACCATGAACCTGTGCCAGAGCGCCCTCACCAAAGCCTTGCGCGAGCTCGAAGAAGATGTCGGCGCCGAGTTGTTGACCCGCAGCTACAAAGGCATCGAATTCACTTCGGCGGGCCAGACCTTGCTGACCCGAGCCAGGCTGGCGCTCTCGTTGCTCGACAAAGCGCGCGAAGAAATCAACCTGCAGCGCGGTGGCGTGGGTGTCCGGGTCAGTATCGCCGTGACCCCGCTGGTGGGTGTGCAGGTGTTACCCAAGGTGCTCATCGAGTTCGAGCGGCTTTACCCGGCGGCGCAAATCAATCTTGGCGAAGGATTGCTAACGACGCTGTTGCCGCAACTGATTGATGGGCGACTTGATTTTGCAGTTGCCCTGGCCAATCCAAACGATCTGCCTTTTGAAATTTCCTTTGAGCCCATTGTCCCAATCTATTCGTGGGTGGCCGGGCGTCTGAATCACCCCTTAACCAGCGCTAAAAGCTGGGATGAATTGAAGGATGCCAAGTGGGTCCTCAACCTATCGGCCGGTAGCCAGGGGAACTCGCTGCTGGCCTGGATGCGGTCGCAAAACATTACCGAGCCCGGCAATACGATCCGTTGCGACTCATCCTTCTTGATGCTGGAGTTGATGCAACGCACCGACCGTCTTTGCGTCGGCCCGGCTTTGCTGTTTTCTGACCCGCTGCTTGGACAGGGTATTGCTCGGATCAATGTCGAGCCTTTGCCGCCTCCGATGTCACTCGGTTTGATCACCTTGCGCGGGATTCCATTGCAACGTCCGACGAGGCAGTTGGCCAACTTGATCATCCGATACCTGCATCATGCCAACGAAGGCTGCCAAGCGCCTTGAACAGAATTTCTCTCCATCTAGGTCCCAATGTTTCCAATGCGCTGAGCACCATGGCACTGGCCATGAGCAAACCTGATGGCGGGAATTGGCAACGGACTAAAGTTCAAAACACACGCGTTTGAATGTTGGACCAATGAACTTCTTTAAGTAAGATTGGTTGGCATGCCAGCCTTCCGCCTTTTGCTCCTATGTACGATACTTCGGGTCAAGCAGTAAATCTTGAATATTCTTCCCGTATGTCACTTTCTTATTTCTTATCAAGACACGGATCATGGCGTCTTCCAATACCAATTTAAGACCAAATTTGATGCGATGGGGCGACGAATTTCTGCTCGGGTACGGCCCGATTGATGCCGTGCATGAAGAGTTCGTCGATTTGCTTGGACGTCTGCAAGGCGCCGAAGATGCTGCTCTGCCCATGCTGCTGGACCAGTTTGCAGAACACTGCACGCGTCACTTCGAGACAGAGAATGGCTGGATGGTGTCGTCCGAATTCCCACCCAGGGAGTGCCATATCGACGAGCATGCTGGGGTGCTGCAGTCCGTCCACGAGGTTCAGGAGTTGCTGTCGCAAGGTGATGTCTCCATTTGCCGTGAACTGGTGTCACAATTGGCCGACTGGTTTCCCAAACATGCAGATCAGCTGGACTCGGCGCTGGCGCACTGGATGACAAAAAAGCGACTTGGTGGAAAACCGGTGGTTTTGCGACGTGGCCTGAAACTGCGCTGATTTTGCGCAGGTGGGCGGCACCAAACGTCGTGATCAGCTGGCGCTGTCCAGGAGCCTGGGCCGCAGGAAACCAGGGTAGTTACTACCTGGTATTCCATATTCAAGCGTATGCTTTTGATTGCCGCCCGCAGCCCTACCAATTTCCAGAAATCGCTTCCCCACCCCAATTTACAGTCGCTCGGCGCCAAGGCCGTATGGCGCTGGTATCAGGTTGCCCAAGCGGCGAAACAGCTCGCGAAACTCGTGCTGGGTGTTTATGCCCACCAACGGGTCACTGTTGGATTTGAAAGCAGCATTGATGCCCACCCAATCTTCAGGAGTCAAGTGCTTTTCGGCCAAGGGCAATATCACGTCTTCCTCCCTGCTCATATGGACCCAATGAAAATTGGCATAGTCGTCCACCGCCTGGGCGAACGCTTCAAACCGGCTTGGGTTAGCCTGGTAGTCGCGCAAACTGTCGGCCACTCGCGCAGTAACCGCGGTGCCGCGCTCGTGCTCATCCTCCAGAATGTCCAAGTCAGTCGCGGCTGCCGGGTAACCGACGGTTTGACGGCCTTTTGTCTTGGGGGCGATGCCTGAAGCGACGCTTTAGCCCGCACGTTTCGCGCGCGACGAGGGCATAACCAGTGCATCGCCCTCAATCACCACCTTGCCGGCCACGGTACACACCGTCTACAGCTTCACGCGGCGTTTCTCTGTAACCAGGTCGGTAACGGTCACGGTGGCGTGCACCGTGTCGCCAGGGCGCACCGGCGCTTTGAAACGCAGGTTCTGTCCGAGGTAGATGGTGCCTGGCCCCGGCAGGCGCCCGGCAATCGCTGCCGAGATCACGCTGGCGCTCAACATGCCATGGGCAATCCGACCCTTGAACGCGGTGGTTTGGGCAAACTCCTCGTTGATGTGCACGGCGTTGTTGTCGCCGGACACCGCCGCGAACAACACAATGTCGGCCTCGGTGATCGTTTTGGCAAACGTGGCGCACATGCCCACCTCGATATCCTCAATGTCGTAGCCGTTGAGTTCATTCATGATCAGTCCTGTTCTATTAGCAAATTCACGCTTTACGCGGCCAGCTTGGCCGCCACAGGTTCACGAAATGCCTGCAGACGTTGTGCCTGCAGCAGCGTGGCCGCCTCGACGCTACGGGCCTTGACCACGTCGTAGCCACGGATCTCGTCGGGTACGCTGGCCAGTGCCACAGCGGCGTCATAGTTGGCGGCGTTCAGACCAGCAATGATCTGGTTGAGCAGCGCCACGTAGTCCTCAATCAGCTGGCGTTCATGGCGGCGCTCGTCAGTCTTGCCAAAGATGTCCAGTGCACTGCCGCGCAGCCCCTTGAACTTGGCCAGCCACTTGAACGCCGTGCCCATCCAGCTACCATACTGCTGCTTGGTCAGCTCGCCAGTGGCCGCGTCGCGCTTGGACAACATCGGCGGCGCCAGGTTGTACTTGACGCTGTAGCCGTGTTGGAACTGGGCGTCGAGCTGGGCCAGAAAGGCCGGGTCAGAGTGCAGGCGGGCCACCTCAAACTCGTCCTTGTAGGCCATCAGCTTGTACACGTAGCGCGCTGCCGCTTCGCTCAGGGCCGTTTGCCCAGGTGCGACTTTTTGCTCAGCAGCCACCACGCGCTTGACTACGTCGGCATAACGCCCGGCATAGGCTTCGTCCTGATAAGCAATCAGCTCAGGAACCCGCACTTCGAGCAGGCGACGAGCCTCGCCCTTGGCACCGACGCCGTCAATGAGGGTGCGCGCCACGGCTGACAACTGCGTCACGGCTGGCATCGGCACCACCGATGAGCCGGCCTGGTGGCGGGCAATCGCAGCCTCGACAAAGGCGTGATCAACCACTGCCATGCGACCCCAGCGGAATGCCGCCAGGCTCATGTCGACTGCCACGCCTGAGTTCTTGATGGCGGCTTCGATCGATTCGGCCTTTAACGGAATGGTGCCAGCCTGGAAGGCCACGCCGACCATGAAGTTGTTGGTCGCCATGGCGTCGCCGAACAGGCCTTCGGCCATCGCCTGACCGTCAACAAACACGTTGTCGGCCTCACGCGAGACGCGGTTGATGCCGGCCACCAGACCCCGCACCGCCGGGAACAGGTTGTGCCGATCGGCGACCATCTGACCGGTGGGCGTCTGCGTGGTCGAGACCACCGCGATGGTGCGCTCCTTGCCGCATTTGTCGAGGTTCTTCGGATCCGTCGCGTTAAGAATGTCAAAACCCAGGTACAGGTCGGCGCGGCCATCAGAGATTTTGTTGGAGCCACTGAACGGTGCATGGGTGATCTTGATGTCGGAGATCACCGCGCCGCCCTTTTGCGCCAGCCCCGTCTGGTCCAGGCCAATGACGTGTTTGCCTTCCAGGCGCGCCGCATTGGCCAGGGTTGCCACCACCGTCACCGAGCCGGTGCCGCCGATGCCCATCACGTGGATGCCAAAGCCCAAGCTGTCATCGACCTTCTTGAGCGGGTCGGGTAACACCCGGTCGAGGGCCGGGATGCGGCCTTTCTTCTTTTTCTTGCCGTCAGTCGCCGGCGCCGGATTCGGCGTGATCGTCAGGAACGACGGACAGAAGCCCTTGACGCAACTGAAGTCCTTGTTGCAGGAGGACTGATGGATACGCGTCTTGCGACCAAATTCGGTCTGTACAGGCTCCACGCTCATGCAGTTGGACTTCGCGCCGCAGTCACCACAGCCTTCGCAGACGCGCTCGTTGATAACGATGACTTCGGCCGGCTCCTCGGCCTTGCCGCGACTGCGCGCACGACGTAACTCGGCGGCGCATTCCTGGTCGTGCAGCAATACGGTGGTGCCCGGCGTGGCCGCCAGCACGCGCTGGGCCTCGTCGAGCCGGTCGCGGTGCCAGACCTCGGTGCCGCCAGGCAGGGTTTTGCCCTGGAAGGTCTCGGGCTCGTCGGTGGTGACGATGACCTTTTTGACGCCGTTGGCCAGCAGGTCACTGACCATGCTTTCGATCGGTACTTCACCCTGGATGGCCTGGCCGCCGGTCATCGAGGTGTGGGCGTTGCGCAGCAACTTGAAGGTGATGTGGCTGTTGGTGGCAGCCGCGTAGCGAATCGCCAGACTGCCCGAGTGCGCGTAGGTGCCATCGCCCATGTTTTGGAAGATGTGCTCGGTGTTGGTGAACGGCGCCATGCCGATCCACTGCGCACCCTCGGCACCCATGTGAGTACCCATCACAACATTGCGATCCATCCACATCGCCATGGTGTGGCAACCAATGCCGGCCGACACAATGCTGCCCTCGACCGCCTTGGTTGAGCTGTTGTGCGGGCAGCCAGAGCAATACCAGGCGGTGCGGTTGGTGGTGGGCAACTTGGTGCGGGCATGGACTTCGTCCAGACGCTTGAGCCAGTTCTCGGCTGACTCGACGCGTGCCTTGCGCGACATGCGCTTCAAGAGCGCGCGCACGATCACGTCGGATTCAAACTCGCCGTAATGCGGCAGCAGTTCTTTCTCTTCCTCATCGAACTTGCCGACGATGCGGGGTGCGTTGGCCGTGCCGTACAGCACGTTTTTGGCAAACATCTCAAGGAAGGGACGCTTTTCTTCGATAACAAAGATTTCTTCGAGGCCTTGTGCGAAATCGCGCACGACGGTCGGCTCCATGGGAAACAACATGCCCATTTTGAGGATACGCACGCCATAGTGGCGCAGCGCTTCAGCGTCCAGGCCCATCTCCAGGAAGGCCTGGTTCAGGTCGTTGTAGGTCTTGCCCGCCGTGATGATGCCCAGCCAGGCGTCGCGGTTCTCGAACACCACGTTGTTGAGTTTGTTTTCTCTGGCGTAACGCTTGGCCACTTCAAGCCGGCGGGTGTAGAGCGACTGCTCCATTTCCAGGGCTTCGGCGCGCACATTCATACCCAGGTTCATGTTGGGCGTGAAGGCCTTGCCGTCAAACATCAGGTCGGGCGTGACAAAGTTCAGGCGCTCAGGCGACACCTGGGCCGTGCCGCTACCGTCGGCGACGTTGGTCACAATTTTCATACCCACCCACAGGCCAGAGAGGCGCGACATCTGGTAGCCGTGCAGACCGAGATCGAGGATTTCCTGGACATTGGCCGGGTACAAGGACGGCATGCCAACGTGGTAAAGCATGGGCTCGGACTGGCTGGCAAGCGACGACGATTTACAACTTGGGTCGTCACCCACCACAGCCAGCACGCCGCCGTTTTTGGCGATTCCAGTGTAGTTGGCGTGTTTGAGTGCGTCCCCGCTGCGGTCCACGCCAGGCGCCTTGCCGTACCACATGCCGGTGACACCGTCGAATTTTTGTTTGCCCACGGTGTGCAGCATCTGCGTGCCCCAGACCGCAGTCGCCGCCAAATCTTCGTTGATGCCGTCGACAAAATGGATGTTGTTGTGCAACAGCAGTTTTTGCTGCTTGATCAGCGCTGCATCGAGCATGCCCACCGGCGATCCCCGGTAGCCGGATACGAACATGCCGGTTTTGAGGCCACGACGCGTGTCAGTGCGCACCTGGTCGACAGTGAGACGCACCAGGGCGTCAATGCCGCCAAGATGAATTTCACCTGTCTCCTGCGTGAACGAGTTAACGATATCGAGTTTTGATGACATACAAAGAATCCGGGTAATGAATGCAGAAGGAAGGCGTTTTGGCGCGTCGGCAAGATGCCCCTAACGCCCGAGATCTTTCGCGCTGGTGCCGGCAATGCCCCAGTTTTCCTTGGGCACGTCGTGGATCCAGACGCGCACGTTTGCAATGGGGGCACCAACCGCTTCGACCAGCGCAGCCGTGACTTTTTCGATCACGGCGCGCTTTTGCTCTTCGGTGCGGCCTTCCATGAGGTAAATCTGGGCGAATGGCATGGTGTTTTCCTGGCTGCTGTGACGCTCAAACGAAGCGGATGCTGGTGCTGCCCATGCCCTGCACACGCAGCGTCACGTTGTCACCGGCTTGTACGGCCACCGCTTCGGTGATGCCGCCGGACAGAATTAACGTGCCCGCCGGAATGCTCTCGCCGCGTTCGGCCAGCAGATTGGCCAGCGCAGCAATGGCCGCTGCCGGGTGGCCCATCACGGCGGCACCGGCGCCAAAGGGGACGGGGATTCCATTTTTTTCCAGCACCACACCCACGGTACGCAGGTCGCAGTCGTTCACGCTCATCGGCTGACCGCCGACGACAAAACGCGCCGCCGAGGTGTTGTCGGCGACCACACTTTTCAGGTCAAACTTGAAGTCGCGGTAACGGCTGTCAATCACCTCAATGCCAGGCATGACAAAGTCGGTGGCGGCCAGCACGGTGCCAATGTGGCAACCTGGGCCGCGCAACTCGGTTTTGGTGACAAAGGCGATTTCGGGCTCAACCTTGGGGTGAATCAGTTCACTCACCTTGCACTCGCCGCCGTCTGCGACCACATAGTCGTCGGTCATGAAGCCAAACACCGGGGTGCTCACACCCATTTGCTTCATCTTGGCGTGCGAGGTCAGGCCAGCCTTGAGGCCAACGATGGTGCGTCCGCGCGCCAACTTGCGGCGGCGGATTTCGTTCTGGATGGCATACGCGTCATCCCAATCCATCTCGGGATAGTCGTCGGTGATTTTGGGGGTGTCTTTTTGTTCCAGCTGGCAGCCTTCCAGCAGATCAGCCAGGGCGTTGATGGTGTTGGTATCGAGTTTCATGGGGTTTCCTATTAAGTTGTGACCCTTCGACAAGCTCGGGGCCAACGGTGTTGAAGTTTTTGATTTAGAGGAGCGAGCGCACAACGCCGCCTTCAGCGTGCAGGGCGGCACCATTGGTGGCAGCAGAGCGCGGACTGCAGATGTAGGTGACCATGGCGGCGATTTCAGCCGGCTCAATGAAACGCTGTAACAGCGAGGTGGGGCGGGCAAATTTGAAAAAGTCGTGTTCGGTTTGCTCCAGCGACTTGCCCGCATCGCGTGCCAGCGTGGCAAAGAACTCGCCTACACCCTCGGTGCGAGTTGGACCGGGTAGCACACTGTTGACAGTGACACCGGTGCCGATGCAGGTTTCGGCCAGACCCCGCGACACCGACAATTGGGCCGATTTGCTCATGCCGTAATGCACCATCTCAGCCGGTGGGCAAACACCCGACTCGCTGGAGATGAACACAATGCGACCCCAGTTGCGCGCTTTCATGCGTGGCAAGTGGTGGCGCGACAGGCGCACGCCGCTCATCACATTGACCTCGAAAAAGTGCGTCCAATCGTCGTCGCCAATGTGTTCAAACGGCTTGGGCTCGAAGATGCCCAGGTTGTTGACCAGAATGTCGAGTTCGCCAGCGGCGTTCAGCAGACGCTGGCAACCGGCGGCGGTTGATAGATCGGCAGCCACACCGTCGACCCTCGCGGCAGGACGCTCTGCCTGGATGCGCGCCACTGCGCTGGTCAGGCGGGCCGGGTCACGACCATTGAGAATCACATGGGCACCTTCAGCCGCGAGTTCGCGGGCGGTTGCCCAACCAATACCGGAGGTTGATCCGGTGACCAAGGCACGTTTGCCTGTGAGTAAAAGATCCATACTGTTTCCTTGTCAGGTGTTGCCGCACGCAGATGGATACAAAAAGGGTTTGAGCCAGGTGGTCAGGCGCGGTGCCACCACCCAGGTCATGAGCAGCACAACCAGCAACGTGATCACCATCACGCGCGGCAGCAGCGGCCAGTCCGCCAGAAACGGGGCCACCACCAGGAACAGCACATACACCGTGGGGCAGATGCCCAGCCAGGTGACCAGCGCCACCTTCCAACGCGGTGGCGGCTTGAGGGCCGCAACACCGGGTGGGGTAAACCAGTGACCGAGGCCGCTGACCTCGCGCAGTTGGCTGCTGCTCAGGGTGTGCGGGGCAATGGCTTGCAGGCACCGGGTGCGCTCGGGCGAGGTTTGCCAGGCTTGCAAATGCTCTGGCGTGTCAAAGGCAAATACCGTGTGGCACAGGTTGATTTCTTCTTCATCCGCTTGCGTGTCCGGGTGCACCATTTGCCCGCCCAGATGGCCCGCAAACACTCGCGCGGCTGCCGTCATGCTGTCGGATGCCTGGACAAAAGCCGCTTCATGCCCGGGCTTGACGCGGCGCGACACCAGCACGGTGACGGCACTGACGGGTTGACGGGCAGCAGCGCTCATCGGTCTGGCGTTTTTCAGGAGAAGCGCACTGAGCAGTTGCCCAGGCCACCAATGCTCACGCGAAAGTTATCACCCGCCTTGGCAGGCGACATGGCCGCCAGTGCGCCCGACAGGATGACTTCACCGGCTTTCATGCCGATGCCCAGACGGCCCAGCGTGTTGACCAGCCAGGTGACGGCGTTCACGGGCGAACCCAGGGCTGCAGCACCAGCACCGGTGCCGATGATCTCGCCGTTTTTCTCCAGCACCATGCCGCAGGTGGACAGGTCAACGTGGCGAGGGTCCACGGCACGGTCTCCCAGAACGAATACGCCGCAGCTGGCGTTGTCGGCCACGGTGTCCTGGATCTTGATCTTCCAGTCGCGGATACGTGAATCGACAATTTCGAAGCACGGCATCACACATTCGGTGGCGGCCAGCACGTCGGCGTTGCTGATGCCGGGGCCCATCAGGTCTTTTTTGAGGATGAAGGCGATTTCGCCCTCGGCCTTGGGCTGAATCAAGGTCTTGCTGTCGATGCTCTGGCCTTCGTTGTAGATCATGCCGTCCAGCAGGTAGCCAAAGTCAGGCTGGTAGACGCCCAGCATGCTCATGACAGCGGCGGAGGTGACACCGATTTTTTTGCCAACCACGCGCTCACCGGCTTGTAGGCGGCGTGACAACATGCGCTGCTGGATGTGGTACGCGTTCTCGATGGTGATGTCGGGGTGGCGGGTGGTGAGCGGGTCGACCACAGTTTGCGTGCTCATGGCGTGGTACAGCTCGTCGCCGAGGGTTTCAATCAGTTTGGCATCCATTGCGGTTAAGTCCAGTTGGTTAAATAGAAAAAATGATGTTTTAAGCCTCTAGCCCTTATTAAATAAGCACTGGCAGCTATTAACAAAATAGCAATAAACAGTGACTGATGGTGGTAAAAATGCCAGCGCAGCCTCTGCACGCGTCACCGCGGGGCTGGTGTAAGAGCAGGCTTGAGCCGACCGCTGCTCTTGCAACGTGCGGTTTTAATACTTGATCATCACGTTGCGCAGCTCGGTATAGAACTCCAGCGAGTGCACACCACCTTCGCGCCCGATGCCCGACTGCTTGGAGCCACCAAACGGTGTGCGCAGGTCACGCAGGAACCAGCTGTTGATCCAGCACAGACCGACTTCAATCGCGCCCGCCAGACGCATGGCACGGCTGATGTCCTGCGTGTGGATCGAGGTGGCAAGACCGTAGCGGTTGGCGTTCACCATGTTGAGCACTTCTTCTTCAGTGTCAAACGGCTGGATGTGGCAGCAGGGGCCAAAGATTTCTTCTGTGACAACAGTCGCGGTCTCAGGCAGACCGGTCCAGATGGTGGGTTGCACCCAGCAGCCGTCCTTCAAATCGTCGGGCATGTCGGGAATGCCGCCGCCGAAGACGATGGTTGCGCCTTCGTCCTTTGCCTTCTGGTACATGCCCAGCACTTTTTTCTGGTGGATTTTGCTGACCAGTGGGCCAATCTTGGTGTCATGGTCAAACGGTCGGCCCGGCTTCATGGTTTCGGCCTTGACTTTGAGTGCGGCAACAAACTTGTCAAAGATCGGGCGTTCCACATACACACGCTCGGTGCCCAGGCAGACTTGACCGGCGTTCTCGAAGCAGGAACGGGTCACCGTGGCGATGGTGTTGTCGAAGTCGCAGTCGGCAAACACCAAAGCGGCGTTCTTGCCACCGAGTTCCAGTGACACAGGGCGGATTCCGTCGGCACCGGCTTTCATGATGGCCGTGCCGGTTTTGGTCTCACCGGTGAAGGTGATGCCGTTGACGCCTTGGTGCGCGGTCAGGAACGAGCCCGCCGAATTGACCCCAAAACCGTTGACGACGTTGTAGACGCCGGGTGGCACGCCGACTTTGTTCATGACTTCGCCCAAGAGCGTGGCGGTGCTGGGGGTGGCTTCTGAGGGTTTGACCACCACGGTGTTGCCGCAGGCCATGGCCGGGCCGCACTTCCAGGTCATCAGCAAGAGCGGCAGGTTCCAGGGGCAGATGATGGCGATGACGCCGCGCGGGGTGCGCACGCCATAGCTGCGTGCGGTCTTGCCATCGGGGGTGCGCATCTCGAAGGATTCGGTCGAGACGTTTTTGATGGTGTCGGTGAAGATCTTGAAGTTGGCGGCACCGCGCGGGATGTCGATGTGAGAAGCCAAGTGGGCGGGTTTGCCGGTGTCGGCAATCTCAGCTTGCAGAAAGTCATCAAAGCGGTGGTTGATTTCAGCCACGACGCCGTCGAGCATGGCGCAGCGGTCCACCACCGAGAGCTTGCCCCAGGGGCCATGCAGCGCAGCGCGAGCGGCGGCCACGGCGGCGTCCACTTCGGGCTGGCCAGCTTCATGGACCATGCCGATCAGGCTGTTGTCCACCGGGTTGCGTTTTTCGTAGGTCTTGCCGCTGACGTTGCTGACGTACTGGCCGTTGATGAAGTTCAGAATCTGTTTCATGGTGTTATCAAAGTGATCAAAGTTGAGGTTCAGCAAGGCCGATGGCCTTGAGGCCGGCCAGGGCGATGGCCTCGTCTTGCTGCTCAGAGCCGCCCGATACCCCGATGCCGCCGATGCGCAATCCGTTCTCAAGAATCGGCAGTCCACCGCCAAAGGCCACAAAGCGTGGCCTGCGCACAATGCCTTCGCGCACGGCGTCAGAATGTTCTTGCAGGACGCCGTGCCACTGCGAGGTGGCCAGGCCGAAGCTGACCGCTGTGTAGGCCTTGTCGATGGCGATGTCAATGGAGTGCAACGGCGCACCTGGCATGCGCAGATACGCCACCAGCACGCCGCTGACATCGACCACCGCGACGTTGACTGCTGCACCTAGCGCTTGCGCGTAGGCCACGCTGGAACGCACTGCGTCGCTGGCTGCCAGTGCGTCGATCAAGCGCTGGCCGACGCTGCGGGTATTGGTAGCGCTAGGATAATTGGTCATGGTGTCGGGGCTTTCAAAGTGAACGGGCTGCGAATCAGGTATACACATCCGTGAAGGACGACACAAGTTCACCGGTGTGATAAAAAATGCCTGAGCCCAGCCGGTCTTCGGTCCAGGTTGTCACGGGGCGATCAGGCTGGGCCAGATAGCCCAGACCAGCGAAGGTCTCGTTGCGGTTGCCGCTTGGGTCGAAGAAATAGATGGTGGTGCCACGCGTGATGCCGTGGCGGGTCGGGGCCACGTCGATCTTGGTCTTGTTCTTGGCCATGATGTCAGCCGACTTGAGCACGTCTTCCCACGATTCGAGAAAGAACGAAATATGGTGCAGGCCGTTGGTCGGACCGCCAACAAAGGCGATATCGTGCGGCGTGGTGGTGCGAAACATCCAGGTGGCGGCTTGCATGTCGCCGTCGGGGCCAACCAACACTTGCTCGGATAGGCCGAAGTCCAGCACTTCAGACATGAATTTGGTGTTCTCGGCCACACGGTTGATGCCAGCCGGTGGGTTGAGCTCACACATCAACAGCAGGTGGTCCAGCCAATGCGCGCCCGCACCCTTGAGGTCATCGGGCCAGGGGTCGGGATTAATACTGCCGACATCTGTGCCAACACATTCCTTGGTGGCATACAGCCGCATTTCGTGCGTGCTGGGAAGATTGAACTTGAGCATGCGACCGGTCGCTGGCAGATCGCTATCGGCCAGCATTTCGGTCTTGATGCCGTAGGCTTCGATGCTCTTCTGCAGCACATCGAGGTCGGCCTCGCGCCTGACCTTGTAGGCGACGTGGTTCATGCCGGCGCGGTCCGACGGTGTCAGGATCAGGGAGTATTTGTCCCACTCGTCCCAGCACTTGAAGTACATATTGCCATGCTTGTCTTCCATGGTTTTCTTCATGCCAAGCACGTTTTCATAGTGCTTGACAGCAGCTGCCATGTCCATCACTCTGATGCTGACGTGGCCAATTCGCATAACGCCCATTGTTATCTCCTGTTGGTGGTGTGAATTGCTAGATTGATGCGGAGTCCGCCAGCTTGGCGCACTCCTTCGAAAAAGGCTTGATCAGCCTGCCTGCCACTTCCAGCCTGACCGCCGTGACAGGTGTCACGCGGCAGGCCAGGGTGATTCCTTGTGCCTCTTCTTCCAAAGAGACATGCGCCCGGCTGACCGGTCCACACGACTTGACTTGCCCCGACACGATACGCACCTTGCAGACACCGCAGCCACCGCTGACGCAGCCAGTCGGAATGCCATTGCGGCCGAGTTTGAGCATGCCCTTGAGCAGGTTCTCATCGGTGGCACACAGGTAGCTCTCGCCGGTTTGGGCGATCTCTACCGTGACTTTGGGCCGGGTGTCAAAAAACATGGTCAGGTGTCCTGGGTCAGCCGAGGTCGCCGCCACCGACAGGCAGAACCGTGCCGGTGATGTAGGACGACTCATCTGACGCAAAAAACAAGATCGGAGCGACCTGTTCGTCGATGGTGCCGTAGCGATGCATCAGGCTCGACTCTTTCGTTTGGTCGACGATGGCCTGGTACCAGACTTTCTCCTGCCGGCTCTGCTTGCTGGCGTTGCGCGGTATCTTGCGCGGCGGAGCATCGGTGCCCCCTGGCGCCGTCGCGTTGATACGGATGCCGTGCTGCGTGTGCTCCATGGCCAACGCCGCAGTCATGGCGTTGACACCACCCTTGGCCGCCGCGTAAGGCACGCGGTTAACACCACGCGTTGCGATGGACGACACGTTAACGATCACGCCCTTCTTTTTCTTGAGCATGGCCGGCAAGACGGCGCGGCAGCACCACAGGGTCGGGAACAGCGAACGCCGGACTTCGGCTTCAATCTGCACTTCTTCGTAATGCTCAAAGGGTTTGGCCCAGATCGTGCCGCCAACATTGTTGACAAGTACATCAACACGCTTGAACAATTTCAGGCATTCGGCGACCATCGCCTGCGCGCCGGCGAAGGTTTCAAGGTCGCACTGGAACGCCGCTGCCTTGCCACCCGCACTGGTGATCTCGGTCACCGTGTCGTTGACCAGATCAGAACGGTCTACAGCCAGCACACTGCCGCCTTCGGCCGCCACACACAGTGCCACGCCCTGGCCGATGCCTTGCGCGGCACCGGTGACGATGACCACCTTGCCCTTGAATCGTTCTGCGTGGTTCATGCGGCACCCGTCTCGTTGGTTGATGAGAATTTTTCGAACAAGAAGTTCTTTGGTGTCACACCAACGCCTGCGATCCACTTGCGCACACCTTCGACCATGGGCGGTGGACCGCACACATAGACGTCGACGTTGCCGTCATGCAGATCCTTGGCCGACAGGTGACTTGTGACGTAGCCCTGTTTCGGATGGCCACTGGCAGCATCGACCACGGTGGTGAAGTAGTCGAAGTCGGGCAACTCCGCCTTAAGCGCGTTGAGTTTGTCCAATTCGACCAGGTCATCATTGATGTTGACGCCGTAGGCCAGACGGATCGGCTGCGTCGTCGGGTTGACCTTGAGCCAGAGGAGCATCGACAGGAACGGCGCCAGACCGGTACCACCGGCAAGCATCAGGATCGGGCGCTGCGCCGGGCGCAGATAGAAGCTGCCATAGGGTCCTGTGAACATCATGAAGTCACCGGTCTTGGCTTTGTGACGCATGTAAGTGCTCATCATGCCGTCAGGCACGTCACGAATCAGGAACGACACATCACCCTGGTTCGGCGCCGAACTGAATGAATACGAACGCGTATCCTTGCTGCCGGGGACCAGCAGATTGACATATTGCCCGGGCAAAAACGCCACCGGTCGCTCGGCTTTCACCGTGAACGAGACCGTCGTGGCCGAGTCACGATTGATCTCATTCAAGTGACCACCGTGAGAACCGACATCGGTCTTGCAGGCCGCCGACGAGGCCGGCACCCGAACGACACAATCGGAGGTCGGCTTCATCTGACAGGTCAGCACATAGCCTTTGGCTGCCTCTTCTTCGGTCATGGCGTCCTCGATATAGCCGCCCATGGTGAAGTTGCCACTTTCGCAGTGGCACTTGCAGGTGCCACAGGCGCCATCCCGGCAGTCGAGCGGGATGTTGATCTTGGCCCGAAAAGCGGCATCGCAGACCAGTTCGTCAGCATCACAGGAAATGATGCGTGAGACACCGTCTTCGAACTGAAGCGCAATGTTGTAAGACATGAGATCGGTTTCCTCTGAAAAATGGTGGCTATCAGATGTGGTACACGTCAAGCCAGTGGTGAATCCGGTCGTTCTTCAGAACCACGTACTTGCGCTTGATCACTGGCTTGGCACCCGAGATGCCGATGGTGTAGGTGGAATGGCCGAAATACACGTCGACGATGCTGTAGCGATAGGCATGCGTGGTCCAGTTGAAGCGCACTTCGACACTGCTCTCATCCTGCTTGAGCACTTCGATGTTGTTCACCGCGTGGCCAACCCGGGTGTCGGGAATCGCCGAGGCGGCGCGCTCAGTCTCGATGCGAAAAACACGATCCTCCAGACCGGCGCGACTGGGGTAATACATCAGCGAGACTTCCCGCTGCGGATCGGTGGTGAGCTCACCGTCATCATCCCAGGATGGCATGTAAAACTCGACATCGGGCGCATAGAACGCCAGCCAGTCATCCCAACGTCGCTCGTCAAGGGCGCGCGCTTCCTGGTACAGAAAGGTTTGAATGGATTCGTAAGACAACATCATTTTTCTCCTTGCGTTTGTTCTGCTGCGTATGCCTTCTTCATGGTGTCGAGCCAGTATTCGTGCTGACCGAGGTATAAGCCTTCGTCTTCGGTCCTGATGCAGCTCATTTCGGGCTTGAGGCCGATCAAATCTGCGGTCGCGTCTGGCCCCGTGACCCAGTGCGTAGCGCCCCGACTCATGTCGTTCCACTTGACGATGCGGGCCTCATAGCCGGTTTGGCAGGCACGGAACTCTTCCAAGTCATCGGGCGTAGCCATTCCGCTGGCATTGAAGAAGTCCTCGTACTGGCGCAGGCGGCGTGCGCGTGCTTCAGGTGGCTCCCCCTTAGGTGCAATGCAGTAAATGGTGGCTTCGCTCTGGTTGACCGAAATCGGGCGGATCGTGCGGATCTGCGAGCTGAACTGGTCCATCAGGTAGACGTTGGGGTACAGACACAAGTTGCGCGACTTGCGCAGCATCCAGTCGGCACGATCCTCGCCATACTTCTCGACCCATTCAGCACGCTTGGCCCACAGAGGACGGTCTTCTGGGTTGGCCCAATTGGTCCACAGCAGAATGTGGCCATGCTTGAAGGAGTAGGAACCACCGCCTTGCTGCGCCCACTTACCAGCACTCATGGCCTTGATGGTGTCAACCTGACCGTCGGCACCGCGGCGGCCGGTGGTGGCAGCGTAATTCCAGTGCACAGCCGTCACGTGGTACCCGTCGGCGCCGTTCTCAGCCTGCAGTTTCCAGTTGGCATCGAAGGTGTATGTTGAGGTGCCACGCAGCACCTCGATGCCTTCAGGCGACTGGTCGACGATCATGTCGATGATCTTGGTGGTTTCACCCAGGTGCTCGGTCAGCGGCAGGACGTCCGCACTGATGCTGCCAAACAGGAAGCCGCGGTAGCTGTCGAAGGCGCCGATGCGCACCAGGTCATGACTGCCTTCGCAGTTGAAGCTGGGCGGATAGCCGGCCTCAGCCGACTGGTCCTTGACTTTGAGCAACTTGCCGCTGTTATTGAAAGTCCAGCCGTGGAACGGGCAGGTGAAGCTGGACTTGTTGCCTTTCTTGTGGCGGGCCAGCGTGGCGCCGCGGTGCGTGCAAGTATTGGCAAAAGCATTGAGCTTGCCGTCTTTACTGCGCGTGAGGACGACCTGCTGGCGACCCAGATAGACCGTCAAGTAGTCATTGACGTTGGGCAACTGACTCTCGTGGCCGATAAACACCCAGTTGCCTTCGAAGATGTATTTCATCTCCAGTTCGAAAAGCGCTTCATCCGTGAAGGCTGCGCGGTCCAGTCGATGAAGGTGCTTGACCGGATCGTCTTCGAGCATGGACTCAAGTTGACTAACCTTGGCCGAGTTATCTTGGTTCTGTATCACTCTGATCTCCTGTTTACTGTTAAACGCCTGCTCTAGCAGGCCAAAAATGACTCGAGCTAGCCGAGGACGAGCTCATTCCTACAGTGAAGCGGTAACACGTCACTGCGATGCCGGGGTGCGATTGGGTATTGCGTCGGACGGATGTACGGCGCTTCTAACGAGGTTTTGGCGGTCCGCGAAGGCGTTTTGAGTGCAACATGCAGCTTGTCTCCTGATCTTCGGTATGTGGTCTGAAATTCCGTTTTCTATCGGTTGTGTTAACAACATGCTCTATGTCAGTCTGTTGCTCACGCTCCGACACTTTCGGCTTACGGAATCTGTCATCGCAAACGGCATGCCAACTTTTTCGGCGCTGCTCGTCTGAAATGGTGTCCCCGTAGGAAATCGACTAAATTGATCAAAAAAGCTAGGGTTTACACCTACAAAAATCGCTACCTACCTAGGGTTTCTACTGGGGTGCAATCGGATGCCAAATGGATCAAATGATTTACAGTTTCCAGGCGTGTTGCATTGCAATATGGTTCATTTGATTTAGTCGTTAAGAACTCATTTCAAGGTATCTATTAAGACAACTTGATGTCTTCAGGGTAGGTCAGTCAGTGGCCTCCAATGTTGCGCAGTTGGCATAGGTTTTGCTGATTCAAGACAAACATATAAAGCGCATACTTGCGATGGAGACAATAATGAAAATCACACATCCCACCTGTCGTGGGTGGCTGCAATGAACTCGAAAACCGCAGCCGGCAAAAGCACGCGTTCGGCAGCTTTCCGTGTGGCACCCAGCATCGCGCCGAGCCCGCAACTACCGCGTGGGAACCAGGTGGTTTTCAAACCGACAGACGACGAGATCGACAAACTGCGTTTGCCCAATCTCGTCGACCTGATGGGGCGTTTGCACTTCTCCACCAGCGATGGCAGGATCTGGCTGGATGACCAGCGCATGCTGCTGGTTCACGCCAAGGCACTGGGCGCATTGCGCAAGGAATTGATCGAAAATATCGGCGTCGACGCGGCACGCGGCTACATGACTCGCATGGGCTATCGTGCGGGCGTCTGCGACGCGCAACTGGCACGCAAAGTGCGGATTAAGGCTTCGCTCAACGACATGTTTGTGGTCGGTCCCCAGATGCATTGTCTCGAGGGTATCGGCCTCTCCGAAGTGGTCCGGCTCGATATCAACGTTGAACGCGGCATCCACTATGGTGAATTTCTCTGGAGCAGTCCTGTGGAGGATGAGGAGAACATGCGGCATTTCTTGGTTGACACCGAGCCGGCATGCTGGATGCAGACTGGCTATGCCTCAGGCTATTCGACTGAATTCATGGGGCGGCCGGTGCTATACCGCGAAGTCGAGTGCCTGTCGATGGGCCATATGTCGTGCCGCATTGTCGGCAAGCTGGTCGAGGACTGGGACGACGAATCCAGAAATGACATGCGTTTCATGGTGCCAGATACCGCAATCAGCAGTCCGGTGCCGCTGGCGCGTCAGCCAAGCCTGACCGCGCGACCGATCGCCACAACGGGGGATCTGGACAATCCGGTGGGCATTTCACCAGGTTTCAACGCGGTGCTGCACCTTCTCAAGAAGGTGGCACCAACGCAGGCCACCGTGCTCTTCCTTGGCGAGAGCGGCGTTGGCAAGGAGGTGTTCGCCCGCATGCTTCATCGCTGGAGTTCGCGCCAGGCCAAACCCTTCGTCGCCTTGAACTGTGCGGCGATACCTGAAAACCTGATCGAATCGGAGTTGTTCGGCGTTGAACGCGGCGCCTTCACCGGCGCCAGCCAAAGCCGGCCGGGTCGCTTCGAGCGCGCTGATGGCGGCACCCTGTTCCTCGATGAAATCGGCACACTGAGCTTCGGTGCCCAGAGCAAGCTGTTGCGGGTGCTACAAGAAGGTGAAGTCGAACGCGTGGGTGACTCGTCGACCCGTAAGATCAATGTGCGCGTGATCGCAGCGACCAACGTCGATTTGCGCGAAGAGGTCAAGGACGGCAACTTCCGCGAAGATCTGTTTTTTCGCCTCAACGTCTTTCCGATTCGCATCTTGCCCTTGCGGGAACGGCGCGAAGACATTCCACTATTGATGGCGCACTTTCTTGCCAGATTCAATCTCCGCCATGAACGTCACCTGACCGGCTTCACGCAACGCGCGGTCGACGCCATGTTGTCCTACGATTGGCCCGGAAACGTCCGTGAACTCGAAAACATCGTTGAACGCGGCGTGATTCTCGCCAGCGACGGAAACGCGATCGATGCGCCACAACTTTTTTCCTGTGGCGAACAGTTCGGCGACCAGCGCTACGCCATCAACGGCGAAGGCAAACTCGTGTCGGTCAACCCGGCATCATTTACCGTTGCGCCGGCCGAACAAGACGAACTCGACCGGGTAACCCGGCGCGTGAATGATTTGCTTGTCGGTGGCGGAGATCCTTCGGCAGACAACGTTTCGCTCGACGAGATCGAGACCATGCTACTACGAAAGGCCATCGACACGGCCCGCGGCAACGTCGCGGCTGCGGCGAGGTCACTGGGAATCACCCGGCCGCAGATGCTCTACCGCCTCAAAAGCCGAGGCATCATTCAGGAAGGCGACTGACAGCCCAGCCCCGCTCCCTGCTGACAACTCCCACTCACGACCTGACCATCGAGCAGGTATTCATAAGGTATTTTCATGTTGTCTCATCTCGAGCGACCAGCGCTTGCGCGCGCCGGTTGGCGTCAGCTGTTGTCAGATTTCAGTCCCCTTTACGCGGCTAACGGCTTCATTGGCTTCATGTTTGCCGCCACGGCACCGGTGGCTATTATCCTGTCGGTCGGCGTGCGCGGCGGCCTGAGCGAAGCCGAACTGGCGTCCTGGATCTTTGGTGTCTTTTTCATTAACGGTCTGATCACCATCCTGATGTGCTGGTTTTACCGTCAGCCACTTGCGTTTTTCTGGACCATACCTGGCACGGTGCTGGTGGGCCCCGCGCTGGCACACCTGAGCTTCCCGCAAGTCATCGGGGCCTTCTATGCCACCGGCCTGCTGATGCTGCTGCTGGGTGCCACAGGCTGGGTTAAGCGGGTGATGCGATCTGCCCCGATGCCGATCGTCATGGGTATGGTCGCCGGCGTGTTTTTACGTTTTGGACTCGACTTGGTCCACTCGCTGCAGCAGGATATCGGCGTCGCCGGTCCAATGGTGCTGGTGTTTATCCTGCTGACAATGAGCCCCGCGTTGGGGCGACGGTTACCACCACTGATCGGCGCCCTGCTGGTGGGCGCGGCTGCCAGCGTTGTGCTGGGCCGCTTCGACAGCGGCGCACTCGACAGCCTGCAACTGGTGCAACCGGTGGTACAGATGCCCCAGTGGTCATGGGCAGCGATGATCGAATTGGTCGTGCCACTAACCATCACCGTGCTGGTCGTGCAAAACGGACAAGGCATTGCCGTGCTGAAGGCCGTTGGACATGAACCACCAGTAGACGCCATCACGGTCGCCTGTGGTGCGGGAGCGCTGCTCAGTGCAGTGGCGGGCAGCATCAGCACCTGTCTGACTGGACCCACTAACGCGATCATCACGGCTTCCGGCGAGCGTTCGCGGCACTACATCGCTGGCATCACCACGGGCGTGGTTGCAGTCTTGTTTGGCTTGTTGTCACCGGCCTTCACGCGCCTGATGCTCCATGCGCCCAAGACTTTCATCATGGCCCTGGCGGGCCTGGCCATGCTGCGGGTGCTGCAGACAGCATTCATTACCTCGTTCAAAGACAAGTTCACACTAGGTGCCCTGGTCGCGTTTCTAGTCACAGTTGCCGACGTCAGCCTGGCCAACATCGGCGCTGCTTTTTGGGGTCTGGTGGCTGGCATCAGCGTATCATGGCTCCTTGAACGGCACGATTTTTTCGTTCTGACGACAAGTTCCAAAGGGTGATAGACGAACGTCGAATGATCAAGTGCTACGTCCGTAAATCGATGCCTCCCTATATGATCACGCTCCCGCACCGATTGCGGACAACACAATTGCGTTTCTAGATCGGTCAGTTCCCTCTGGCCATTTCGGTGAGAGTCCAGTTAAACACCGCAAAGAAGTTGTCGCAAATGGACTTGACATCCACGGCGGCACATTTGTGTATGTTTCTTCTGGGAATTGGCTGCGATGGGGCTGGAGTGTCTGGTCAATCTCCTGGGCAAGGCGTTGGCTTTAATTGGCGCCAACTCAAACATACGTCGACCAAGTCGCAAATCACCCAGACCAAATCGCCATGTCAAACCGCATCCGAACACGGCTTGCAAGGGATGAGGCTTAAGTTCGCGGCATTGGCGTAGGGCCTGGGGGGACAGGCCCCACCAAAATTGTCACTGGCAAAGTGTTGAGCTAAACCGCTGTGCGGTGGTTGGTACTCTGAGTCGCTCGATTGAACGGCAGCAATGTGGCAGGCAGATCGCAAAACTCTAGTACCGCTTTCAGCCTTAAACTGACGTCGGTTGTGCAGCGTGAAGAGTTGGTGACCACCGGCAGCTTACAGGTATCCCAACTCCAATTGGCAACCGGACTAACAGCAGCACCTATAGCTGCGTCGATTGGGTCAAACCATAAAACTGAATCGTATTTCGTCCTGCGTCCTTGGCTTGGTACATCGCCGTATCGGCCCGTCTAAAAAGGTCTTCCTGCGTCGCCTCGCTGCCCAAGAAAAGGACACCCCCAATGCTGGCTGAACAATGGTGTTCTACCGTAGCAGCGGCCTGGTCGTCTTTGGGAATACTCAATCGGTAAGGTGTTGCCAGCGCCAGTCGAATCTTTTCGGCGACCGACTGTGCCTGTCTTCGGGATTCGGCTTTTTCTTCGTCGAGGTCGTTCAGTATCACGACAAATTCATCTCCGCCAAAGCGCGCCACGGTATCGACCTCACGCACGCAGGCGCTGAGTCGTCGAGCTGCTTCTGCAAGCAACAAGTCGCCCGCCATATGACCGTATTGGTCATTGAGTGGCTTGAAATTATCCAAGTCCAGCATCATCGCAGCCGCGTATCTGCCACTGCGTTTGCTGGCAGCCATGGTTTGGTTGATGCGATCATGCAACATGCGCCGGTTAGGCAAATGGGTCAAGGAGTCAAAGTAGGCCAGTTGATGGACTTTTTCTTCCATGCGCTTGCGTTCGGTAATGTCCCTGGAAACCACATAGGCACCGTCATAGTCGCCTGTGCTGGTGTAGCGAAAACTGGTGCAATCTTCCCGCCAAAGGAAGTGACCTGACTTGTGCCTGACCCGGTATGAATACGTCAGTGTGGGTAACTTTTTCTCGATGGCATCGTTGATTTCCCGATACAAGGCATCGCGCTCATCGGGATGAATGATGGCATAAACGTCAGCGTCAGAACGGCCCAGATCCTCTGCCTGCGTGTAGCCCAGTTGCCTGCTGACCGACGGGGAGACATATTGGATTTGTCCATGTTTATCCAAAATAGTGATGCCGTCTGAGGTGCTCTCAGCAATCAATCTGAATTTTGCTTCGCTTTCCTTGAGCTCTGCCTCGATTGTCTTGCGGTCTGTGATGTCTGTGAGAATGCCGTTCCACAACACACTGCCATCGCTCTGCCGTTCAGGAACGGCTTGGCCACGAACCCACTTGAGTTTGCCGCTCAAAGTTTTGATCCTGTGGTCAAGCACCCAGGAACTCATGTTTGCTGCCGAGTGTTCAATTGACTCACAATGTGATACCCGATCTTCCGGGACGATGCGCTCGGTCATCACGCGGTGATCGCGATAGACCTCCTCTGCGGTGACCTCGTACAGGTTTTCGATACCTTTGCTGAGAAAGAGAAATTTCCAATTTTCATCAGGCGCTACGGAAAACTGATAGACAACGCCAGGAACGGCAGCAGTCATTGATTTCAGCAATTCTTCGCTCTGGCGTAGTGCGTCGTTTGCCAGTACCTGATCAGTGATGTTGGTATGGGCAATAACCGCGCCGCGCCGATTGCCTTCCAAGGGCGCAACGCGCATGGTGAACCATCGTCCCTGATCGGGAGAGTGGCAGGGATAGTCCATGCTGAAGCTCGGGAGTGTCCCCGCTAGTACCGCTTTGATTCCTTCACGGGCCGCATTGCTGCCCTCCGCAGGACTCCCGGCGATGTCTCGGAAAACATCCATGTAGTTGAATCCCGGATCCGTATGCAGGGCCGGCGTGCCGGGTTCCGGACCATTTTCAAGAGCGAACCTGCGCCAGGGTTCATTGACTTGCAAGATCACACCGTTCTGGTCGATCACGGCGACGTGATCCGGCACGGAGTCGATGATTACTCGCAAAAAGGCATCACTTTCCTTTAGCGCAGATTCGACTTTTTTCCGTTCCGTGATGTCCTGTAAGTCACCGTAAATAAATAAACCTATCAACTTATGAGGATTTGTGCTATTCTTTGTGAAGCATGAATTCACACTCTGAACTGCAGAAGAAATTCGCCTCCGTGTGGCCGCTTCTTGATGAGCGAACACGCCGCCTCCTTGCTGCCA
>CAIVHU010000236.1 GCA_903905735.1 uncultured beta proteobacterium | reverse complement strand
GCCATGTGTCCCTGGTGTTGTTGGACCCAATCGGCTTCTGAGGCCAGACGGGCTGTGATCAGGGCTTCCGACTGGCTCATCAGCTTGGTGATCTCACTGAGCGTGGTGTCTGCACTGGCATGCGCCCGTTGTGAGATGTCTTGTACCGTGCTGGCCAGGGTGGCACAGATCTGCTGCTGTTGGGCGTGGGTTTGCTCACCGGCTTGTTGCCATGCCTGCTGCAAAGCTGCTGTGACGGAGGTCAAGGTCTCTTGCCAGACCTGTTGGCGCTGCTCGTCGGCTTGCGCCTGTTGGGCCAGCAGTTGGGCCTGCCCATCGGCGACCGAGGTCAGCAGGACTCCGGAGTCAGTGTGAAACTTGTCGTTGAAGGCATTCAATGACGCTCCAAGAGAGCTGACCACACTGGCGCTGGTGCGTTCGTGGTTGGCCAGCGCTGCGGTCCAGGTCTGGTCGATGGTGCGAGCGGTGGCATCAAACTGGGCGCAAAGCCCATCGACTTGCACTTGGGTGGCATCGATCACGCGCTGGTGCATCAATCGAGCCTCCTGCGCCATCCCGGCCATGGCGGATTCGACCACGGGTTGAATGCTTTGACCTGCCACCTGTGCGCTTTGTGTCAGGCTCTCTTTCAGTGACTGATCCACCGATGCGGCAAGATCGGTGTAGATGCTTTTGACCTCACCATGAAAGCTGCTCTGGTTGCTGAGCAACCGCTCGTTGAGCTGCTGGCTGGTACGTTCCATCTGACCCATCATGGCCTGCAGCTGGGTCACCACTGCTGGCAAGGCCTGGGCTTGAGAACTCAGCGCCTGATAAGCTTCCTGCCGCTGGTGACTCAGTGAGAATGGGCGCAAGCGGGTGGCAATCTGGGTATCAAGCTGTTGCGCGGCCTGCATCCTGTCGCGGCGACTCAACGCCGACAACAAGCCCAGCATGGCAGATGCCGCGACCCCGGCGACCGAGGTGCCAAACGCCAGCCCCAAACCCTTGATCGGTGCAGCCAGCGCAGTACGGATGGTTTGTAAATCAGCCGTGCCTTCCAACGAAAACGCAGCTCCATTGAGGGTGACCACCATGCCGAGAAAGGTTCCCAGCATGCCCAGCATCACCAGCAGCCCCACCAGATACGGGGTCAGCGCCGGACCTGGCAAGCCGATACGTTCGCCTTCAATACGCAGTCGAACAGCGTTCTGCAACGATGACGGCACCCGGTTCAGCCACTCACCCAGATCGGTCAGCTGCTCGGGGATGGCAACCAGCGCCGCATTCAAGCGGGTGCTTTCCTGGCGGAACTGTCGCAATTCCAGCGCACCCAGCACATAGACCGAGCCGATGATGGCGGTCATCACCATGGCCAGAACATGGGCACCAATGAATCCGGCACCCACCCAGGCAATGACCAGCAGGCCTAACAAAAAAGCGATCGAGAACAAATGTCTATTCATGAATGTTGGCTATTTCAAGGTTGTAGGCTTCGATGAGGCCAAGTGTTGGCTCCAGGCGGGCATCCAGTTCCGCGCGCACCACGGCTTGCAGTTCCTGGCAGAAGCGCCTAAGCCAGGTCTCCGGGTTTATCGAGGTGGCCCGATCTTCTGTGTCTTCTGTGCCCACTGCGTCCTGTCTATCGGCAAGCGTCTGTTGATGAGCCTGACGCAGTTGTTTAAACCGCTTCTCCAATAACGAGGGCACCATGGTGAGCAATTTGCGCTCACGCTCGAACAGGGATTTGTCAAAGACCGCGTCCAGGGCGGCAAGCTTGGCCAGTGTGGGGGATGTTCTGGTCAGCACGTCACGCACTTTGGCCCGAAAGGTGCGAATGCTCGACTCCATGGTGCGTTGATGCGCAACATAGCTTCGACGATAGGGTTCGTAGCTTGCTGGGGCGTCATTTAGTACGACACGGGGCGTCGCTGTCATGTCGGTTCGTGAGCTCGATGGATTGGTCGAGCCGTCTGGCATGTCCAACTTCTCCAAGTTGGCGCGCAGGCGTGTGAAATCTTCGTTCAAGGCAACTTTTTCTGTCGATCCAGAGCGCGGGAGTGGCGGCGCCGAACCTGCGGCATGCACAGCATGCAAGGTGATAGCGTCATCCAGGTTCAACCACAGTCCCAGTTCTTCTGCAAAAGCGCCTTTCGGCTCGCGAGTCTCCACGAGCGCCAGGTCCGACAGGAGGCGAATGAGGTTCGGGCTGTAAAAGTTCTTGCGTGGCAATGCGCGCGGCATGGGAGAAAGTCAGTCAAATCGGAAATAGAGAATGGGTGACCACAGGGGCACCCGCTTAACGGCTTGCACACTCGATTTTTGGAAGGCTCGATCCACCTGCCAACTCTTGTTGGAGCGGGAATCAAAATGGCGGTATTTGACAATCAGCTCAGGACTGACGATCCAATAGCAACAAAATCGCGGAGGGTTTAGAGGCTATTGAATCCATCCCAGGACAACAACCGCTAAATCACACAGACAGATGCGATAGCGGGGATTTTACCTGTCACGGCCTGGGTGGGTCTGACCGTGGAGTTGACTGCGGACACTTCTGTACCGCCTAGCCCAGCAGGAAGAAATGGATCGGTGTCCAACGGGCAACTGGGTTGGTGTGCGTTGTGCCAGAAGCAGCAAGTCTGGTTTTTAACCAATAGGCCGCCGATTGATCAGCAACAACTTTGATGCCGTCAAGTCGAACTTGTTCGCTTTGGGGAAGCCTTCAGAGGGGTCACACGTCGCCGATCAATCTCCGTCTCTGACAAATCTTTATCGAGGTAGCTCTCCAGAGCGAATCGAAGGACTTCTGAGCGGGTTGGAATTGTGCCCATGGTCGACGCCAACTCAATTCGCTTGGCATCGATCATTTTTCCAAGTTGATCAGAAATCCGAAGGTTCAATTGACTACGTTCCATCACTATTTTTCCTTTTGTTGTAATTCTATCAAGAAAGCAAAAATATATCGGTAGACATGCTTGCGAAGCGCATTAACTGTATTAAGATACGCATGTCTACCGATATTGGAGACGCAACTTGGAGAAATGATGAAATCTGAGCTACTGACTACCGACGAGCTTTCCGCTCGAATCAAGTATGACGTCCGCACTATTCGCGAACGCATGAAGGACAGTGTCCTGCTGGAAGGGGTGCACTACTTCCGACCGTTCGGAGGCCGCAAGATTTTGTACATCTGGGAGGCGATCCAGAGGGATATGCACGCGAGCGTCTCAGTTCGTCCAATCGGAATGGTCGGCATTCCCATGGCCAACGGGAGTACTCTTCATGCCTAGTATTCGAAACCGTACAGACAACAACTTGCTCTTTTTTGAATTGCGAATCAGTGGAATTCGCTGCCGGGAGCAAACCTTGCTGCCCGACAATCAACCCAACCGCAAGAAACTGCAAAAGATCCTCGACAAGATCGAAGCCGAGATTGCCGATGGCACCTTTGTCTATGCCAACTACTTCCCCGGCAGCAAAGCTCTGAAGCGTCTGGCCAAGTTGGATAACGTTGGCTTGCCACAAACTGCAACCTCTGTGGCAGTTGAGGTGGCAGTCACCGGTTCAGCCGAACTGGCGGTGCCGCTCGGCCCGTTGTTCAAAGACTTCGCCACCCAGTGGTTCGATGAGCGTTGCATTGAATGGCGTCGCAGCCACATCAAGTCGCTGCTCTCAACCTTGAACGGTCATCTGATCCCCCACTTCGGGGGCAAGGTGGTCGGCAACATCACCAAGTCTGAAGTTCTTGAATTCCGCGCCACACTCGGCAAAGTTAAAGGTCGCGGAACCAAGGAAGGTTTATCACCCAAGCGGATCAATG
>CAIVHU010000235.1 GCA_903905735.1 uncultured beta proteobacterium | reverse complement strand
GGCAACTATCGGATTCTGACGACGATGGCGGCTGAGCTGCTGGCTGCTGCTGCCCAAAGGGATTTGCCTGTGCTCGATGAGAAACTGTACCTTGATGTCTTTGCCCCAGCGCCAAAGCAGACACCGAGACTGGTGGCGCAAGGAAAGTGACAATGAATAAAAAACACAAGCGTCAGCGTGGTTTGTGCCTGTGCGAGTACACCCCCGCGTTGTCTGATGAAGCCGCCGTCCAGATTCACGAGTTCTTGCAGGTAATGAGCGCCAGCCTCCTTGCGCGCTATGGTGGGCGCATTGAGCGCTATTACGCAAAAAACCCCAAGCCCAATGTCAAAGAGCTTGAACCGTGGAGTTACTCTGGCGAGCCATTCTGATCAATACCAATACCCAACACTGAATGCAAAAACGGCACCTGTAGTCATACCGGTGCCGCTTTGCTTTGCATCTTTGCCGCCACAACCATCACGGAGCTCGACCAGCAGGTCATCAAATTCGTTGATCACACTCACGCGCAGCATCGGCAACTCGTTCTTGGTGAGTTAGCCTGTTGGTTTGTTCGGACTTCTTTCCTGCTAGCTGGTCAGCAAGGTCAGCGTCGAAATGTTGATCCCACCAGTCGATGAGGTCACTGTATAGCCCGGTGAGTTCCTCCTCGTCCAGGTCGCACAGGTTGATGTCATGCGCCAATTCGCTTAACGGGGCAGCCAGGCAGTACCAGGCACGCTGAACGGTCTGCACTCGCAAACGGTCACGTCCGTCTTTACCGTGTTTCTTCGGTTTGCGAGTAAGCAAGTGACAGATGTAGCTTCCAAATATCCAGGGCGCATCACCAGGAGCGTAGCCTGATGCTGATACTGCACGTTCAACCGCCGAGAGTGCCGAAGAGGGGTCTTTTCCCTTTAGTGCATCCAGAATCTTATCAAAGAGATCCCTGCACTTCTTTGGTGTCGAAGGTGTGGGATTGTCTGCAGGAGTAAATTTTCGGCGCTCAATTACATAGGCGGCGCTACCACCGTCGACGGCCACCTCGGGTTCTTCTGGTACCCAGGGCGGCTGCGCACAACTTCCTTTGGTTACCCGATACCAGTCGCGCAGTGGCAATGCGCATAAAACGGCACGGCCGGCGAGGTAAGCTGCGTCGATCCCCGGCAAATGCAACACATTGAGTTGGTCCTGCAAGGTGCACATTTTCTGGATCAACTCATTGAGATCCGCTTTGCCACAAAAGCGCTTGCAGAGTTCCTCGACTTCTGACGGTGGCGCGGGAAGATCGCGCAACGCATTCTTGCCACTTGTGGCCGCAGCTATGAGAGACGACGCCCGGTCTGACACCTCGATGCGAAATACTGGTCTTCCATCCCGCCACGGGTTCGCGTAAGACCATTCGAACCAAGGTGTTCCATTGAGGCGAACCAGTTGGATGGAGCCCTGCAGGTGAAGCAAAGCCAGTAGAGCGCTGCGGTGCGCGACGCGGGAGTTTAAACAAAGGTCGATCGAGCCAAGCACGGCAAGCAGGCGAGCGCTGGGTCGCATGCTTGGCAGTGTCAAGACAATGGCTTCAAAAGCATGGCGCAATTCTTCGAGTTGACGTGCTGCCAGAGTCACATGTTCATTGAACATTGATTGGCTTTCTTCCTGAAGAACGTAGCGTCTTTTGATGTTTGCAACGATACTTTTCTTCTTCCAGAGGCCGTCCAGATACTTCTCGAGTACGCCGTAGCGAAGTGATGCGTTAATGTGCGGCAGCCCGTTTCGAAATAACATCTTTTGGGCGATCTCCTGCCAGTCATTGGGACCGAGCGAGTCAACCGGGCGACCCGCCAGGAGGTTGTCAATTTCGTCCTGTGCGCGCGCTTCAGCGACCGAATGGGCCTTTGCTCGGGCTGCTGTCCGGGCGGTTCGGCCAAACTGGCGCGGACACCCTCAGGAAGAGTAGAAACAGTTTCAACGCTTGGCGTTCCTGGCGGCGCGTCTCCGGGCGTCGTGAACGGCGCCTGGCGCGACTACGCTGGTACCGATCAATCTCGACATCGGTCAGCGCTGAAACTTCAATGCCACGCGCCTCGCACCATCGGCTAAACGCCAAAGCGTGTCTCGCCACGATGCAGGCGTAGCCTGCCGAATATTGCTGGCTGCCCAGCCACGTGACGAACGCACTGAGGTGTTCGGACGACATGCCACCGACTGCGCGCACCCGCGCGTCGGCTATCTCATAGGAAGGCTCCAAGATGATCTCCTTGCGGGCGGAATTGCCCGACAGGAAGCATGGCAATGTCCCGTACGAATATCGCTTCGCTTTGGAAAATCAGGGATTCAGGCAAATACGGGACATAGTCCGGCACGGGAGATAGTCCAGTCTATGGACTTGAGGACATAAACTGGAGAGCACCGTACGCTACCTGGGTATCGAGGTTGATGACGCGCTGGAAATGGCAGAGCAGACTGAAGTTTGAATGGCCAGCAGTTTCAGGCCGCTACCGAGTGCGCAGACAGGTTGACTTGAAGCCGTTCGCGCACCGCCCGGAAGATGGCAGCCAAGTTGTCCATGCTGGGATTGCCCGTTGGCGACAACATCCGGTGCAAACTCTTGCTGGGCTTGGCGGTCAGCGTGGCAAGTTGCTCGAAACCGATGGTGGCATTCACCAGGTCACGCAGGATCAGGCGGGCCGTCTCAGGCTCGCCGTTGAGGAACAGTGTCGCCGCCTCATCCAATAGCGCCTGCGCAAATGAAGCATCGCTTTGGACACGCTGAATGACGGTTTCTTTGAAATTTCTGGTCAGTGCCATTCCTTTTACCCCTTGTGCTTGTTGGTTGCCTTGGTAGTCATCGCCTTTTTGCGTGCCTTGTACTCAGCCAACAATACCTTGGCCTTGTCGATGTCGCGTTGCTGGCCGCGTTTGGTGCCGCCGCCAAACAGAACGATGAACGTGTCGCCATCTTTGGCAAGGTAGATCCGGTAACCTGGACCCCAGTCAATAACGTATTCACCCATGCCGTCAAACCACTTGATACTGGACGTATTGCCCAATTCCATGCGAAGTTTGGCAACGGTTACCTTGGCAGCGGCCTGCGCTGACAGGCTGTCAAACCATTGCTTGTACGGGTTGGATGCATCCTCTCGGATGTACTCTTCGACTTTGATTGCCATGAATTATGGTAACACAAGTGTTACTCATGATGCTGTGAACAGCTTGTTTCAAAGGGGTTCACGTGATGGCCAATACGGCCAGATTGGCCATCCGGGAAGCGGGCATTCGCGGGAGTCGGCTTGCGCTGCACAACCGAAGTTGAAGCGACTCATTCAATTTGTGTGTTCGAATGACGGCAAACGGCATGCCAGTTTTACGAGGTAGCTGACAGCTTTGGGTCGGGGGCTGCCAAATTGGCGCCGCTCGCGATCGACAGCTGATTGATGGTCGGGAATCGAAATTCACTTGTCTGAAATGATGGCCGCAAAGCAGATAACGGATTCCTCCGTCATAGCTGGGTATTGAATTCACCGGTTTGCCTGCATCATGCAACCTGTTCCAAGAATTGCCTGTCGGTTGGATAATCTGGCGATGCTGTGATGTTTCCCGTGCAATGACCACCCCATTTACACCTCTAACAGACATCGAATTGCAAGAGCTTGATGAGTTCCTGCTCTACGAGGTTCAGTCCGATGAATCCATGACCTCGGACACCCTTGATGGGTACATGCATGCGATTGCCATAGGACCCACGTCACTGATGCCTCAGCAATGGATGTCTGGCATCTGGGGTGAAGGGGGCAGCATGATGCCACCTGTCGAAAGCATTGAGCAACTCAACCGCATCCTGAGCCTGATCATGCGTCATTTCAACGGCATCATTGCCGCAATGGAGCAACAGCCACGAGAGATCTATCCCGTCTGGAGCACTACTGACTACCGCGGGAAAGAATACGATGACGCTGAAGGGTGGGCCTATGGCTTCGTGGAAGGCATGAAGCTATGCTGGAGCGATGGGGAACCCCTACTGAAGACGCCTAATGGGCAGGCTTGGTACCGGCCAATCGGACTGCTGGGTGAAGACGACTTCTCCCCTGAACAAGATCAGTTGACAAAAACACCAGCCAATCGCGGCAAACTGGCACTGCAGATCCCCGAGGCGGTCGTGGCCTTGTACGAATATTGGCTGCCATACAGGCAAGCCATCTACGAACGGCAAGTGGCAAATGCACTTCAGCCCAAGGTGGGGCGCAATGAAGATTGCCCCTGCGGCAGCGGTAAGAAGTACAAGAAGTGCTGTGGCGCAGCTTCAGTTCTACATTAGCCACAACATGGGACTGTCCTGCAGACGATTTCTGATCTCCAACGATGGGGTCATCTATCGGATATCGAACAAACGTTTCGACCGCATGATGCGCCATCCGGAGGATGAGCCGCTTGGGAAGTTTGCAAACCAACGCATACGTTGTGCTGACCTAGTCATCGAACTGATTGACAGGGTGCCGTCCTCAGTCTGCCGGGAAACGTTCGCTATTCTTGAGTTTGATCGTCTGGGTTGCCTTGATACCGGCAGATTCGAGAAGCAACAGGTTGCGCTGGTTGATGCGATGCTTGAAATCATGATGGCGGATAAAAAGGCGGCAACCAACGTTGTCGATGCCACCCAGCGGTTTGTTGCACAAGGCGGAACGTGGTTGCCGACAGGAGCGCTAAGGGTCCAGATAGAGAAGGTGGCTCTGGGCATCATCGATTGCTTAAGGGCTTAAGGCTATATTGGCAGTTTGATGCCAAACCTTGCCAGCCAATTGAACTTGAGTTGAAATTCGCGCGACTCTTGGACTGGGGTTAGCTCGAGTCTTCAGGCACGTGCTCCATCAAGTCTTCGACTTTGCAAGAAAAATATAGGCAAAGCCGATCGACTGTGTCCGTACCAGTGCCATAGCCTTTTTGATTGAGAATTTTTGACAGCGTCATTCGGTTCAGCCCCGTCGACGAGGCGACTTCATTGATGGAAACGCGTCGCCCTTCTGCAAACTGTTTCTTTTCAATCATTTCGCCTAACTTGAATCTGATCATGGGTAAAAAAAACAACAAAAGCTAAATATTTTCATCAAAGGTGTTCTAAAACGTGCAAATAGGCTTAACATAGGCATCAAGTGATAAATATTTATATCACTTGCAACGCAAATTGTACAGGAGCCCACAATGATTGACCAGACCTACCTCACTACGGACGAACTATCGTCAAAGATCAAATATGACGTTAGAACGATACGTGAGCGCCTAAAAGACAGCGTGCTACTGGAAGGCATTCACTATGTAAGACCATTTGGCGGACGCAAAATTTTGTTCGTGTGGGAAGCCATTGAACGCGATATGAAAACGGCGTCTTCGCACAACCCCCTTGTCATGAATGCCATTCCCATGGCAAACGGAGGTGTCCTCCATGGCTAAAGTCAATGTCAGAAAGGAAACCGGTAAGTTAGTCATTGACTTTACTTACCGTGGAGTCCGGTGCCGTGAACAGACTGCTTTGGATGACTCAAAGGACGCCCGGAAGCGCCTCCAACTGGTCATAAACAAAATTCAAAAAGCTCTGAGGGACGGTACCTTCAGGTACCGTGACTTCTTCCCGGAAAGTGGGCTTGTCTCACGGTTCGAGACTAATTTGTTGATGGTACAAGCGCAAGTTCCCGTACAGCCATCGTTTTGCATTAGTCCCCTCTTCAAAGACTTCGCCACCCAGTGGTTCGATGAGCGTTGCATTGAATGGCGGCGCAGCCACATCAAGTCGCTGCTGTCGACCCTGAACGGTCATCTGATCCCCCACTTCGGGGGCAAGGTGGTCGGCAACATCACCAAGTCTGAAGTTCTTGAATTCCGCGCCACACTCGGCAAAGTTAAAGGTCGCGGAACCAAGGAAGGTTTATCACCCAAGCGGATCAATG
>CAIVHU010000234.1 GCA_903905735.1 uncultured beta proteobacterium | reverse complement strand
TTGGCGGCACT
Organism: uncultured beta proteobacterium; assembly: GCA_903905735.1. Taxonomy (GTDB): domain Bacteria; phylum Pseudomonadota; class Gammaproteobacteria; order Burkholderiales; family Burkholderiaceae_C; genus Rhodoferax. The sequence goes on along the minus strand of CAIVHU010000234.1, from coordinate 3,336 downwards.
GTGGTAGTCTAAACTCGGACCCGTCGCGGTGACCGAACAATTCAGGATGGCGAAATTCGGACTGCTTGAGGTGCTGAAGCTTGGTTTGGTACGAGATCCAGAGTCGGCATCCATGTCACTGCGCAGGTATGAGCCAGCAACATAAATGACTACCAAATTTCCGTATTGCAACTGCTGAGCCCGAACTTCTGTGACGATGAGGGCAAGCTCAGAGGAGCCGCTGCATGCGCCCAACAAGGCGACAAGGCTGGTAAGCAGAAGTCTATTTTGGATCAAGGCGCAGCCAGGCCCCGGCTTTATGGCGTCGCTCCGAGCATAAGAGCCATCTGTCGTTATCGCTAAGAGTCGCCAATTCCCGAAATTGCGACATATCTCTGGCTCCCGTCTTCAACTCCGTTAGGGTGAAGAACCGCGCTGCATTCGTCTTGAGTTCTTGCACTCTGGCCGGGCCATCTTTCTGCGCATCGTGTAGCTCGACAATAATGATCGACGCCTTGAATGCGTCCAAAAAATCATTGTCCATCAAATCGAATTCAGCACCCTCGATGTCAATAAGTACAACCGATGTCTCCAATGTTTTGGCCGGCAATATTTTCCAGAAATCCTTTTCAGCCGCTCCGTCAATAGCGATTCTGTCATCTACATGGTTCAGTTCCGCATTGATGCGAATGACGTTTCGACTGGCTTCGTTCATTTCAAAGCAATGTGTCTTGACAAACAACTTTCCCACGAGAACGCCCACTGCATAATAGCCGTCAGCGGCGCCAATATCGATAAATGTGTTGTGCGATGCTGGCACCTGGCTAAGAGATTCCTGGATTTCCTTTTCATAAATGCCGAGCAGCATGCTACCGCGGTCAAGACGGCTCCAGGTGGCCTGGTTCGAGAATTTCATGCCTTTGAAAGGGCCGTACGCGACGGTTGACTTGAAGAAATCATTGACGGTTCCTGCCAGGTCTTCCAGTCGCGCGTACACCATTTTCTCTGCCAGGATTCTGTAAGTATTGAGCATTGGCTATTCCAGTGTGGGTGATTTGTTTGAATCGAGTTCGGGACAGAACAATTCGCGCCGGTAGTCAGCACCTCAACCTGCCCTGCCCCGCCTCGCCTACGCAGGCAAACCCTGCTTGTGCAGCGCTTGCAAAGCCGCATGTCCATCGCAGTCACCGGCGCGCTGAGACATCAGCGGTTCAATAGCCTGCAGCAGCCTTTGCGTGCTGGCCTGCAAGCTATGCTGCGTTTGCGCCATGCGGCGCGCCCGCCCGACATAGTCTGCGTAAAACGCTTCGTCGTCGTATAAGCGCAGGATAATTTTCTCAATCAAGGATTCGAGCCCAGCTGCTGTCGGGAGGTAACTGTACGGTGCCTCGTAACATTGGGGCGGCAGTGTCAGTGTGAAGCCGGCATCGCCGATGGCTTCTGGCAGGCCACCCCGTTTGCTGGCAATGACCGGTATGCCATTGATCATCGCCTCGATAGCGACACGACCAAAGGTCTCCCACCAAAGACTGGGGGCCAATAGCAGTCGGGCGCGACCATACACCGGCCGCATGTCGTCGGTATGCTCGGTGACGACCACGTTGCTCAGGGAGTTGCGTTCGCTTCCAAGTCCCCTGGAGATATGCCTGAGCATCCCGGCCCATTCGCCGCGTGCTTCGACCACCTCAAAGACAATATCCGGGCGGCGCTGCTCAAGCAGCAAGGCCAGCATGATCACGATGCCCACGCCCTTCTCCACGGTAGGGTTGACAAACAGGATGCGCTTTCGGCTGTGCTGTTTGGCCATCACCCCGCTCGGATCAATAAAGGCACCCACAGGGGTTACCACATAGCCTTGAGTTTGGGCATACATCGCGGCGGTGGCGCGTGAATTGGTCAGTAGCAAATTCACATCGCGGCACCATCGCTCCCCTTGATAACTGCCATTCGCAAGATAAAAGATAGTGGGAATACCGCGGGCTCGCGCCTCGGATGCAATCAGCAGTTCCAGCGTATTCCCGCCGTAAAAATACACGGCATCGGGTTTGAATCCATCCAGTGCGGCCTGGTACTGGGCAAACCACAGATCCGTCTCGTGTGAGGTCATTTGATCTCGGCTGGTGCTGGCCGTTACCACGGTGCGGTGCAGCAGGGGGCCATCTTCAAAGTAGATCACATCGGCCGATTTTTCCTCGATTATGGCCCAGTGTGGTTTGAGGCGTGTGCTTCCCCGTTGGTGATCAAATATCGTGGCACCCAGTATCGCCACTTCGTAACCCTGCGCAATCAATTGGCGCAGCATTTGGCAAACTGACATGACAGCGCCGTTGGACGTATCGACCAGGCTAAAGGCACCGGCCCACAGCAGCCGGGATTTGCGGGTTGAAAGTGAAGTCATGTTGTTAGGCAAATCGAGTTTTCAACATATGAATCAGAGAGTCAAGCCGACTAAATGGTACCTTGCGGCACACCAGTCACTTATCCAAGCGCACATATTCGCCAATAGTGGTGGTCTGCTCCTAACGGTGTTTTCAAGCCGGTAACCGCAACGGCATGCTCTCTAGGTAGAGGTTTTCTGGTGCCATATCAATCTCATCGTTCCACACCACCGTGTGGTGCTCCACCCGTGCTTGCATGTACAAACTAATGGCCTTTAAGTCCTGAAATGCTGGGTGCTCTAAATAGGGGATGGCATCGAACACATGCATTTCGCCATTGGAGAAAGTAACATCTGATGTGCAATTTCCGTCGGGCTTCTCGGCTGTTGGCCGTGGCAGAGTTGTGAATGTGGTCATATTGGGCTACTTCAGGGGACCAATTTTGTAGAGTGTGTTTCCTGCCGCAGCCAGCGGCCAGTATGCCAAGAACTCGCCGGCGCGCAACACCATCCATGCTTGAACTAGTTTTTTTGCTTGCTGGGAAGTTCACCTTCTAACAATTCACCGTCAGGAATCTGGAAAACAGCTTCGACCCCGGAATACTCAACGTGAATGTGTGGCAGGTGATGACATGCTGAGTCGGCGCTAAAGCCCCCCACTATCACTACTGCGTCTGCAAGGCAAAAGCGATGGTGACATCGGTGGTGGGTACGTTGGCAAAGCTGCCGATTGTGCCGGTGGGCACGGCCGCAATAGCATTGACCACGCTCATGCCACTGACCACGTTGCCAAACACCGCATAGCCGGGATTGGCCGCGCTTTGGTAGTCCAATGAGGTGTTGTCCACCAGGTTGACAAAGAACTCAGAAGTTGCCGAGTCAGCGACACTGGTACGTGCCATCGCCACCGTCCCCAAGAGGTTGGACAAGCCCTTGTTGGACTCCAGGACGATGGGCGCACTCTGGCCAGGCTTTTGCAC
>CAIVHU010000233.1 GCA_903905735.1 uncultured beta proteobacterium | reverse complement strand
GTATGCCACCAGCAAACTCAAGCGATTCGGTGACTATCCAACCGACCTGAAACCCGATGCTATGCCGACTCGGACGACCCTGCCGATATAAGATTTGGTCGATGTGGCAGGTTTTTACACGAATCTTACCGACAGGCCTTTTATGTCGCAGGGCACACCGAGGGGATTCGCATCGGCAAGCTTGAAGGGCAAGACGCCCTCACCCTTTACGTTCTGCAACCGGGTGGCGCCAATCCACGGGCCGGCTTTGCCGAATACAAGCGCGTGAAGTGAACTGGTAGATCAACTTTTAGTTGCGGGTGGAACCTGTGCGCAAACCACTCTCCTTCATTCTGCAAAGCATCATGTTGCTTTGCGCCTGCGACGACGGCGGCACTGCAGCCAACCTGCCGCGCCTGGTCGTCGAGCCCGACGACGGGCGGGCGCTCATGCTCGAAGCCATCGCCAGTGCGACCGACAACATCCGCCTGACCATTTATGCGCTCACTGACTTGCGGTCGGTGGTGAAGACTCTGCCAGCACCAGCCGCCAGCATTGTCCAGGCACTCATCGACAAGGCGAAAAGCGGCGTCGCTGTGCGGGTGATCGTGGACCAGAACCAGTATGGAGGAACCCGCATGGTCGCGCCACTGATGCAGCAAACGGTGGCTGCGCCACGATTCACTGTCCTGCGAAGCCCGGACGACGCACAGTTGTCAAATCACCCTTCATCGCTCAGAGCAAAGGGCGCCACTTATCTATTTGAAAGTAGAGTTTTATATGTCGAATAATAGAAATTCAAACAAAGTGAAGGTTCCAATGAACAGCGGTGAATTTTCTCGGCGAGATATTTTGAAATACTCCGCAGGGACCTTCGCTGTTATTTCCACGAGTTCGTGGGTGTCCGGATGTGGTGGAGGCGATGCCATTCCCCAAAGTCCGCAAGAATATCCGATTTCCTCCGATGTTTATACAACTCGAGTGAGGGCCATCGTGCCTGACTCGGTAACTTCTACTGTTAGTCCAATTTATCCCTGGGAGCCTTCAAAATTTAAAGAAAATAACTATGGCCGCTGGCATTATGTCCCAGGTGTCGATCACGGAAAGAACTCAGGCATCATGCCGGATAGCTATGACGTTTCATCAGCCACTAATATTGCTTCACTTTTGAGTTTATTTACCATCACTGATACTCATGTTTACGATAAAGAATCTCCCAGTCAACCCTTTTATTTTCTGACGCAACACCTTTCCGCTGAAATGAACGGTATACCTGCAATAACGTATACCATGCTCTACACCACTCATATTCTTGACGCAGCCATCCAGACTTTAAATGCCCTTCACAAACTAAAGCCGTTTGATTGCGGTCTCTTTCTTGGCGATGCAGCTAACAACTCTCAACATAACGAAATGAGATGGTATATTGATACCATTGACGGTAAGGTCATTACACCAAGTTCCGGCGCTCATGTCGGAGCCGACACAGTCGATTATCAGAAACCTTACAAGGCTGCAGGCCTTGATAAAACAATCCCCTGGTATCAGACTAAAGGCAGCCACGATAATTTTTGGCTTGGTTCAAACCTTGTGGATGATTACCTCCGGCAGAACTATATCGGTGAGGACATTCTCATATTGGGAGATGGACTTGTCGAGCCTCCGGTTAAAGATCCTTTATATATGGGCACAGTCGATGGCAGTACACCCTATGGCGATATTATCGGAGCAGGGCCAGTGAGTAGCACAGTTGCTATTAAGGTTGCCGCCGATTCGAACCGTTATTCGATTAATATGGCAGATTGGATGAGCGAATTTTTTGATACATCGTCCAATCCGGTGGGCCACGGTTTTAGCCAGTCTAATATCGATAGAAATTTTGCTTCTTATAGTTTCGAGCCAAAGTCGACTATACCGATCAAGATTATTATGCTGGACGATACGCAAAGTGAAAGCGATCCAAATCTTCCCAAGCCTCCCGCCAACTATGGAAATGGCTCTCTAGATCCGGCCCGTTTGGCCTGGCTCATCAATGAACTTGATGCGGGTCAGGCCGAAGGTAAGCTTATGATCATCGCCGCACATGTACCGATAGGTGTCGCAGCACCGGGTGGTGCAACTGGAAGCTGGGGACTCTCTGTAGCCTCGGGGCTCAAGGAACCCACCACTTGTATAACTGACACTGAACTGATTACCAAATTTCAAAAAGAAAAGAAATATTCGAATTTGATTCTTTGGCTTGCAGGACATCAGCATAATAATCAGGTCACCCCATTCCCATCACCTGATCCATTGCATCCTGAATTCGGCTTCTGGGAGGTTCAGACAGCATCGTTAAGGGATTTCCCCCAGCAGTTCCGTACGTTCGATATTGTCCGTAACACAGACAATACTATTTCAATTAGTATAACCAATGTTGACCCGGCAGTCAGAGAGGGTTCGCCTGCTGCAATGTCTCGTTTCTATGCTGTGGCATCCCGGGAGCTATACCAAACTCCTCCTGCAATATCTTCTAATACCAAAAGTGTACTGGAGCAGGTGACCGGTACTTACAATGCAGAACTCATCAAACAATTGAGTTCTGAAATGCAGACAAAGATTCAGAACTATGGGACACCGCTAGAACAGTAATTGTTTTATCTAAATAACGCAGTTGTCAGTGATTGTACCCATCGTCGGCACGAACTGATGGGAGTCAAGCGCGTAGCGTGGCAGCGGGCACCGTGGCACGGCTGTATTCGCAGATTGATTTCCGCGCCGATCGCGATTGCGCTGCGCAAGCCGCGGCGCTGGCCATACAGCCGTCACTGGCGCAGTAGTTCACTCCAAAAGGATATCAAAATGAAGACGAAATGGTATTTTTCGCTTGCCATTGCAAGCGTCTTTGCAGTCACAGTTGCATCGGCTCAAGTGCTGGCTCCAAGTCCGGCAAAGGGCGCGTTTGCGCCAACCGGTGCATGGCTGCGTGCCGATCAACTGGCCTTGCAGCAAGTGGGTCAACGCAGTGCGCCGCCCAGCACGAGTCAGGACGACAGCAAAACCTGGCTGCCGGTGGTGCAGGAGTTCAAGGCGCTGATCGACAACGACCCTGAGCTCTACATGCTGTTCACGCAGATGTTTGAGCAGATCCCGAGCACGCCCTTGTATCTGAATGATCCGGTGGGAAACCCACAGGTGCGCAATTACCGCGACATGCTCCGGCTCATCAACCAGATCATCACCCAGGCACCCGAGTTCAACAAGACCGACCTGGTGGGTTTCCCGATCAACGCCATTGTCAACTGGGCTATGGGCACACCCGCCGGGGCAGCCGCTTTTTTGAATGAGAAAGTAAACCGCCAGTTGAAGAAAATCTTGAATCAGTGGGCGGTGTATTTGAGATCAGCCGATTCACTCGCGGTGTTGAACAAGCACCCTGAAAAAGGCTGGTTGGGGCGCGATGCCTTGCAAGCCATGCCCACTTTGGTGCAAGATTTTGAGGTCAAGCCGGATTCGCCACACTTTGGATTTACGTCTTGGGACGACTTCTTTACCCGCCAGTTTCGCGAGGGCCATCGCCCGGTGGCCAGCCCCACTGATGACAACGTAATTGCCAATGCCTGCGAATCCGCACCGTACAAATTGGCCAAAAATGTGAAATGGCAGGATCAATACTGGATCAAGGACCAGCCCTATTCGCTCAGCCACATGATGGACGGTGACCCGCTGGCCCATCAGTTTGTCGGCGGCACGATCTATCAGGCCTTTTTGAGCGCCACAAGTTACCACCGTTGGCACAGCCCGGTGAGCGGTCGCATCGTCAAAACGCGTCTGATCGACGGTTCTTATTACGCCCAGACCCCGGCGGTGGGCTTTGACCCCGCTGGCCCCAACGAATCGCAGGGCTATATCACGCAAGTAGCATCTCGCGGTTTGATATTCATTGAGGCAGACAACCCGAAGATTGGCCTGATGGCCGTGATGTTTGTCGGCATGGCTGAGGTGTCGTCCAACGACATCACGGTCTACGAGGGGCAGCACGTGAACAAAGGCGATCAGCTCGGCATGTTTCACTTTGGTGGCTCAACCCATACGCTGATTTTTAGGCCGCAAGTGAAGCTTGATTTCGATCTACGCGGACAAACACCCGGACTAAATTCCACAAACATCCCGGTGCGCGCCTTGTTGGCCACCGTGCGATAGCACAATTGCGGCGCATATTCTTCTGAGTGTTGGCAACTGCCAGGCACCATGTCCCAATCAGGTTACATTTTTACGCACGTCTTCCCTTACCGACAAGGATTCCAAAAAAGACGAGACCGTGCCGGTACAAACCAAGCCCAGAATCACGCTTCATAACGACGATCTTTGTGATGATGTCAAGCATCAGCAATAGCATCTGGAAACAAACCGAGCACATTCATGACGGTGCCCAGCTTGCCTCAGCTAATGAGAGCGAGATTTAAGCAATTCAAGAACCGGTTGGGCGGCGTTGTTCCAGGCAAACGCTGCGCTGGCATCATTAAACCCCAGCATGATGTCGTCCATCGCTGTCACGCTTTTTCCATCGGTTCGCTGCTTCTTATCCCCATTTTCAGCTAGCGGCGTGTGATCGTAATCACTGGCAGCACGTATAAGCGCCATGGGTATGTTCATCCTGTAATGCTTATTCCATCTGTCAACGACGCTCATCCAGGCGGCGCCCTCCATGGCTGAAAAGGCAACCACATCATCTTCACTGGTTGACTTTGCCGCATAACCTGAAACAGCAACCAGATTCGCAAGATATTGCCGGGCGAGACGATCTTCAACAACGCCAAGCCAGAAATTATTGCCAGCCACTTCGCCACATTGTGAGGAATCAAATACGCGCACCTTGCGCAATTGATCGGCGCCGAAATAACGTCTGGCGTTGGCCTGCAGTTCTGAAGAAAGAGATGGCCATGGTACTCGTTTGGCTGCTTCAACCAGCTCATTGGCCAAGGATTTGTCGGCAATGGTGAATGACTGGACATTCTCAAATCCAATGACGCTTGCCTTGCCATCGCTATTTTTCATCGGCCACCAGCCGCCCGCCGGATCATAGCGTTTTCCGGTTTTGCGTACACCGTCTGCCCAATCACCTGCACTGCTGAAGTTGAGATCGTAGTTCCAGGCTAGTGCACTTATGCAAACATCACCGAGCATGACCGGCACTGCGCTTTTGCGCATATTTCCAGCACGATCTACCAGACCGCCTACCGCTGGCGTAGCGCCACCGATTCCAGACCAGATGACTTCTTTAATACTGCTTTTGTACTCATAAAGCAATTCCTGCATACACGCCCCGGCGTTGTCGCTACCGCTTCCGGTGGTAACTATAACGACTGATTGCCCAGAGATATTCCCCTCATAAACACCTTTGCAAAAGGCCGATTTAGCGGTGCGATCGACCTTGTTTTTCAACGCCGTAAGAAATGGTTGTGTCTCGCCAAAAGTCGCATCCTTGTCGCCGAAAGCAGTCAAGATGATCGACACCCCGGCCTTGACTGGAATCGAAGATGCCGCATTGACACTACCGCCAAGCAACAGAAACAAGGTGCTTAAGAATGTGAACTGCAAACTGGTCTTATCTGTCGGCACGATGGAATCTCCATAAATCTTTCAAAGTAACAATTCGAGGACTGGTTGCGACACTTGCTTAACCGGTTAAGGACGACATCAGTTCAATTTAGCTCGGTGATCGGGACAGGTCATCGCCGGCGTCACCTAGCATTGCTCACGGAAATCAAGTCAACACCAACGGCTTGGTGCACAGGAATCAGGAAATTGTGCAAGGGCCGTGACATCGTCGTTGCAAGCGCGGTAACACGACTGGCCTGTGTGCCAATTCCAACTACGTGTCCACAGTGTACAAGGGTCATCTATTGAGTTGCACTCCGGTTCAAATCGGCACAAGAAGCCTACGTGCACGAAGGAAATGGCCACTCAGGTGTTTCACCCAACCAAACTCAGGTGTTTGCCTTATGTTGTTTGCATGGCGCTGGACTTATCGTTTGGCATGCTTGAAGCATTTTCCATCGCCGAGAAAGGTCAGAAATCACCAAAGCCGGTAGGTTCGGCGCGTATCCAATTCGTTAATGGCGAAGAAATCAGCCGATTTGACAAGCCCAACGCTTACAGAGATTGGGTAATCCGGTGGCCAGAAAGACGTGCTCCGTGCAGCGTTGTCATTCAAGTTTGATGGATTAAATAGTTTGTTACCCCAAGAAAGGTTAGCCATGAAGAACGACGATTCAAAAAGAAGCCCTGATTTCTGCGTGATTGGTGACATGGGACGACGGGACTTTCTGCGTTACACCGCTGGCACGTTCGCGGTGGTGTCCATGGGCTCTCTGGCTGCTGCCTGTGGCGGGGGTGACAACGGGGTCGCGGCACAGATTTACCCGATTGACCCGAACACTGTCAAAACGACGGTAGATCGGATGCTCTCATTCCCCTATACGCTGGCTTCTGCAGCTCCCATCACTGGGGTCATGCCAAATCCGGCAGACCCGGCTAAAAGCCCCAATGGCGGCCCAGCTCTGACTTGGGACAAACTTGACCAAGTGGCCGACTACGACAAATTGGGTTACGGCGCCTGGACGTTTGGAGCGGGCCTGCCGTTAGACCCACGAACCGACGTGATGAAAGATCCGAAAGCCTATCTTGCCGACGTCAAAGCAAATCTAGTGGTCCCAAAAACCAAGCTTTTGAACTTCTTTGCCATGACGGATATTCATATCACTGATAAAGAAGCACCCAACCAGTTGATTGGTCTGCAGAAGGGCGATCCGGGCTACTCGGGAAACAATACCTCGATCTACTCGCCGATCATGTTGTCCACCACCCACGTGCTGGATGCCGCCATTCAGACGGCCAACGTCCTGCACAAGACAAAGCCGTTTGATTTCTTCATCTCGCTGGGTGATGCGTGTAACAGCACCTTGTACAACGAGCTCAGGTGGTATATCGATGTGATCGATGGCAAAGTGATCACACCAAGCTCAGGAGCCCATCGCGGTGCCGACACCGTTGACTATCAAAAGCCGTTCCAGGCGGTCGGGCTTGACAAATCGATCCCGTTTTATCAGACCATGGGCAACCATGATCATTTCTTTATTGGTTCGTTCCCCCCCTATGAAAGCGGCATTGCGCCATCTTTCATCAGCGATAACGTCTGGTCAGTGCCTTATTTTCTTGAACCTGACCCAACGACCTTTCCGGCGATGTTTAGCGTCGACAAAATGAAGAACGACTCCCCGAGGTACTACGGCGGGGTGATTGATGGTGCCACACCCTACGGCACGGTGGTTTACTCGGGGTCAGTCGCGAGCTACTCGACTCCCCCAAAGGTGGCAGCTGATCCAGATCGCCGTTCGTTGCACAGGACGGAGTGGATCCAGGAATTCTTCACCACCACAACTGCCCCGGCGGGTCATGGTTTCAACCTGGTGTCATCCAACCCCAACATCAATCTGGTGCCGGACAGCGAGAGAGCCGGTTTTGCCTGCTACAGTTTTTTGCCCAAATCAACGGTGCCGCTCAAGGTCATCGTTCTTGACGACACGCAGCGCGAAGATGACGGTTCGATCGACATTCATGGTCATGGCTTTCTGGATGCAACACGCTGGGCCTGGCTGCAAAAGGAACTGGCAGATGGTCAGGCTGCCGATCAGCTCATGATCATCGCAGCGCACATTCCGATTGCTGTGGTCAATATTGCGGGCGAAACCGAATGGTGGCTTGGTGGCACAAAAGGTGACACAACCAACCGCCTTGGTGACAAGTCAACGACCGTGCAGAATGCGGTCGATCTGGCAGGCTTGGTGGCGAAGTTGCAGGACACGCCAAACCTTTTGATGTGGATCGCAGGGCATCGCCATCTCAATACCGTCAAGGCGTTTATTTCGCCTGATCCCTCCGGCGCACCTGAAAAAGGCTTCTGGCAGGTTGAGACCTCGTCACTGCACGATTGGCCACAACAGTTCCGCACTTTTGAGCTATTCATCAACAGCGACTACAGCATTTCAATCGATGTGGTCAATGTTGATCCGGCGGTGGCAGACGGTACACCCGCAGCCAAATCGAGAAAGTATGCGATTGCTGCCCAGCAGATCGTACAAAACAATGTCACGCCGAACAGCCGCAATTTTGCCGTGCAACCGGGCACCCCACCCGGCGTCACCATTGTCCTGCCCAGCATGGACCCCTCCAGAGTTGGAAAACAGGATTCACTACCTGACCCGACCATCGTATATGGCGACCTGACAGCACAGGGCGTGCCATACACCGCGTCCTACAACGCTCAACTGTTCAAACAGTTGAGTCCGAAGATGGTGGCCGTATTGCAAGCCAAGTTCCCACTTTAGGCCGGACAGCTTGCCAACAGGTATGCCTAGGAGGCAGCCTGTTGGTACACCCGTGATGGTTTTTGACGTTGACGGCTTGAGTTTCCCCAGCAATCAAAAGTAGCAAGATAAGAAAGGAAGCGGGAACCAGGGGGCGTGTTTCGCACGCTGTGCTATCCCTCCCCATGCCTAGCGGTGGGGTTTCTCGCCTATGGAAATGAAGTTGACTTTCACGCGTGTGGTACTTGGCACACTGCTCATCTCCCCATTGATCGGTTGTGGCGGCTCATCGGGCAGTGATGCGCCCGCGCCGTTAAGCAGCCAAAACATCAATCTGATCTTTGTGCTCAGCCCCGACTTGACCTACGCCGCCAATGGGGATATCAATCCTGTCACCGCCAACTTGACAAATCAGGGGTTAAACCGGTCGCTCAAGATGGCCACGTACCTTAAAACGCAGGTACTGGGCAACCAGAACGTCACCGGCATCTATGCCGTAGCGCCCATGACGCACCTGCAAACCGCCAACAATTTGCCCGATTTAGCTTCCATCAGCGCGATCCAGCAATTCGCCATGCTCAATCAGATCACGCTGCCCGCAGGCGCAGCACAACCCGCCAATAGCTTTCCGCTCAACGTCAGTTATGCCGCAGGCATGCTACTACCCACCGGGGTGGCCGAGCCGTATGCGGGGCTGCTACCGTGTCCGGCCTGCCAGGGTCTCGATTTCAGTAATTCAGGCGGCAACAACGACGCGCTGGTAGCCCGCATCGTGGCGGCAAAAACCACTGGCTTCCACGTCTTCTCGGCACCTTGGGAGACGGCCAGTGCCATGCTGACCAATATCAACAAACTGTATGGCTCCAGCCTCGAGATGCCGTCCGGCTACGTCGGCCCCAACCAGGTCTATGCGGTGGCCATCACACCGTCCGGAAGTGCCAGCTTAGTTACCTACAACAGTCACCTGACCCCAGCAGCGACCGCACCGGTGCTGCCTGCCGCGCTGCCGCAAACCACTTGCACGGCTCAAATGCAGAAGTTCAGCTTCTCAATCACTGTGGGCCAGCCCTACAGCCAGACTCTTGATGGTGTCACTACCACGGGTGCGTCCAACGCTCTCGCTGTCAAGCCAACTGGCATCAACACCAACCAGACGATGTACATGATCCGCCATGCCGAGGCGCATCCGACATCCAGTTTCGATGACGGCAACTATGTCGCGGCTGGTCAATGGCGGGCTCTCGGTTTGGCCGATGCACTACGCGGCAAGATTAGCCCGGACTTGGTGATGTCGATTGACCCGGCACAAGTGGCCGGCATGCCCAACAACCCAAACATGTACTCGTATGTCAGAACTGACATGACCGCCGAACCTTACGCCATTGCCAACAACCTGCCTTTCTACCTGGTAGCCAGCTTCAGTCTCATGGACGTTGATTACTCCAATCTTCCTGCCAGCCTCGCTACTAGCCAATCCGTTATCAACGCCACCAATTATTTCTTCATGGGTGGCAACTACTCCAACAAGAAGATTCTGCTGGCCTGGGAACATGATCACTTGCCCCCCACCCTCAATGACTTGCTCAGTCGCTACTTCCCCAATGGTGGTGCGCCATTGTTTTCCAACACCTTTTGGCCGAGTGCCGACTACGACACGATCTGGACCGTGAAACTCGATGCGCAGGGCAATTTGACGGCTGACAACGCGTCATGTGAAGGTATTGACTCCGTCAATCTGCCACCAACGGCTCCGCAGTTTTGACCGGATCGGCACCTACTTCCCAACGCGAAGATCATCATGAAAAATCTGCACGCCCCATACCGTAGTGCGGTCACGGGCTGGCTTGTGCGCTGCCTGACTGTCCTGCTGTTACTGACCAACGCCGCGCTGGCGGGCGATAGTTTGCCATCCTGGAACAATACCGCGCCCAAGCAAGCCATCATCCGTTTTGTCGAACTGGTGAGCACACCCGGCTCAGCCGACTTTGTAGCACCCACGGAGCGAATCGCCACCTTCGACGTGGACGGCACGTTGTGGTCGGAGCAACCGGGTTATGCTGAACAGGCGTTCATCTATGACCGCATCAAGGCCCTGGCACCGCAACATCCAGAGTGGGCGCAGACGCAACCCTTTAAGGCGGTACTGGGCGGTGATGAAGCGACTGTCCAGGCGGGAGGTGCGGTCGCCATCACGGCGTTGACTGCCGCGTCTCGTGCCGGGGACTCGATGGAAGAGTTCGCCCAGATCGTCACAGCGTGGCTGAGCACTGCCCAAAACCCCAAAACCGGGCGGCTGTACACGGACATGGTGTTTGTGCCAATGCAAGAGCTGTTGGTCTTTCTGCGCAACAATGGTTTCAAAACTTACATCGTGTCTGGCAGTGGGCAAGAGTTCATACGACCGTGGGCGGAAAAGTTGTTTGGTATCCCTCCTGAACAAATCATTGGCTCGGTACTGAATTCAACGGTTGAGTGGCGCAACGGCCAGCCGCTGGTGGTGCTGTTGCCTACCTCGAATCTGGTCATTGAAGGCGATGGCAAGGTGGTGGGTATCGACCGCTTTATTGGCCGTCGCCCGATTGCCGCCTTTGGCAATTCAGACAGCGACATGCCCATGCTGCATTACGCCATGGCGGGGGGGGCTGGCAAGCGCTTTGGAATGTTGGTGCATCACACCGATGCCGAGCGCGAGGTGGCCTATGACAAGGACTCACCAGTGGGTCGGCTTGACAAGGGCTTGCTCCAGGCAGCCAGCAACGACTGGACGGTGGTGGACATGAAAAGCGACTGGAAGGTGATTTTTCCCACCGAGAAGAACTCAAAATGAGCGTTTCATCAAGAAACTTTCGCGGCATTTCAACGCTGGCGTTGCTGATTTTTTCCTTGCTTGGTGGGTGCGGCGGCAATGGTGCTAGCCCAGCCGGGCTGACCTTGCTGGTACAGCCAGATGATGGTCGTGCGCCCATTCTGGCCGCCATCCAGGGTGCGAGCGACAACATCAGGTTGACGATCTACCAACTCACCGACCTGCAATCAGTATCACAAAGCCCCGCTGCGCCCGCAGACAGCATTGCCCAAGCGCTCATTGACAAAGCGCAAAGTGGTGTGTCGGTGAAGGTGATCGTCGATCAGGGGCAGTACGGTGCAGGCTCTAATGCCACGCCTATCCAGCAAACCGTGGCTGCCCTGCGTAGCGTTGGTGTTGCCGTCAAGCTCAGCAACAGCGTGTTTTGTTTCACCCACCAGAAAACACTGGTCATTGATGCGCCCACACCCGCCCGGCCTGACTTGGCCGGCACGGCCATCATCATGTCCTTCAATCTGATGCCTGGCTATTTTGGTGGCACCCGCGACTACGCCGTGCTCACCCATGACAGCAGCATGGTGCGCGAAATCAGTCAGGTGTTTGATTCGGATCTTGCTTTGCCACTGGCCTCCTCCAGTTGCCGCTACGCCAATACGCCCGCCACGACCCATGCCCCGCCTGAAGCATCCGACACACCAGTTCTGAGCAACAGCGCGCTGCTATGGAGCCCGGTCAACGCCAAACCGAAGTTGCAGGCACTCATTGGCAGTGTCAAACAGTCGCTAGTGCTGACCAGTGAAGAGTTGGTGGACCCCGACATGGTGTGCCAGATCCGGGCACTGGCCTTATCAAGCGCCAAACCCACAATTCGCCTGCTGTTGCCCAACGACAGCGGTGCGAACGCCTCCGGAGTCAAGACCTTGCTGGACTTGGGGCTGACCAACCTGTCGATCCGCGTGATGCCGGGCCAGCCCTTGAAACCCGATGCCAGCTTGCCGCAGACACCGTTGTACATGCACGGCAAACAGGCGATCGCCGATGGACAACTGGCTTTCGTCGGGTCCGAGAACCTGACCAACACCTCGCTGCTGCAAAACCGTGAGCTTGGCATTGTGTTTGACGATAGCGCCATGATTGCCCGGCTGCAAGCGGTGTTCGAACGCGATTTTTCATCACCAGATCAGTCGCTGCCAGCCACGGCGTGTACCTCCAACTCGGGCTGCACCACGATCGTCTGCCCGCAACTGCACTGAGCGACTGACTGTTACAAGGGCAATTCGAATGAAATTGATTCAGTCCATCAAGCAGAGCTACCTGCACATCTTGCCGCCGGCGATCTTTTTTTTGACTGCCTTTGGCCTGCTGTTCGTGACTCGGCAATTCATTTCGCGTGAAGACTCCGCACTGTCGATGCCGGGCTTTGGTGTAGCCGTGGTCGGGGCGCTGTTGGTCGGCAAAGTCATGCTGGTTATCGACAAGCTGCCATTTATCGACAGATTTCCGAACAAGCCCTTGATCTACAACATCTTGTGGAAAAGCACGATCTATTTTTCAGCATCGTTGCTGGTGCGCTGCCTCAGGCCAATCGTGCCGCAGGTGGCGAGGCACGACAGTTGGGACAACGCCTGGGCGCAGTTTATGAACACCACCATCTGGCCTGAATTCTGGCTGATCCAGATGTGGCTTGCCGTGCTGTTTTTGGTATACGGCAGCCTGCGCGAGTTGGTGCGCGTGATCGGGCGCGACCGGCTCATGAGGCTATTTTTTGGTGATGGTCAGTAAGGCGTCAACTGCCCGGTCAGCACAGCGTTTTCCACTTTTTTCACAACCAGGAGTTCCAAATGTTCAAACCTCTCATCACGGCAACTTTTGCCCTTTGCCTGCTGGCATCTGGGGCCCAGGCGCAAGATGCCAAGTCCATTCCCGATCTCAAGGGGACCTGGGAGGGCACCGGCGAGATGCACCACAAGCTGTATGGCCACGTCAAGCACGATAACAAACTGATGACCAATATGGTCGTGCTGTCCCAGGAGGGGCGCGTGTTTCACGGCACTCTCGACTGGGCCAACAAGAAAGCGCCTGGCAAGGATGAGTTCTCCGGTGTCATCGACAAAGACGGAGTCACGCTTTACATGGCCGGGCATGCTGAGGGCATCCGTATTGGCAAGCTCGACGGTCCCGATGCCCTCACGATCTATATCTTGGCACCGGGTGGTGCCAACCCCAGGGCCGGTTTCGCCGACTACAAGCGGGTGAAGTAACGGTCAGCAACTGGTCAGTGTCGGGCGTTGGATTGATCGATGGTGGCGGTGTGTTGCAGGCAGCATTGCCAGACAACTCGTCGCAATACGGCGTTCACGTTCGATTGAACAAAATAATTTATCACCCCAAGAAAGCGTTGCCATGAGGAACCATCATTCAAATAAAAACCCCGATTTCCGCGTGGTAGGTGACTTGGGGCGGCGGGACTTTTTGAGGTACACCGCAGGCACGTTCGCGGGGGTGAGCATGGGTGCACTGGTCGCTGCCTGCGGCGGAGGGGGCGATACTGGTATCGCCGCCGCCAGCACCTTCCCGGTCGCCGTGTTCTCCGATATCCATTTCAACCCTTACTACGACACATCACTTTTCAACCAACTCGTGCTTGCTGATCCCAGCCAGTGGGCAGGTGTTTTCAATCAATCGGCAATCACCGCCCCGTCGGCTTGGGGCGAGGACACCAACTATCCTTCGCTGGTGCTGGCACTCGCGGGGGTCAAACAAAACATGGGAGCCAGTCCACTGGTCATCTTTACCGGCGACATTCTGGGGCACTACTTCTCGCAGACCTTCTTTAACCTCTACTACGCCAACCTCCACGTTACGGCCCCAAAGCCAGCGGACATTGTTAAAGACACAGTCGCTGTTGCAGCCATGGAGGCTTTTGCCGACAACACGGTGACCTTCTTTACGGATCTGGTGAGGTCATCTGTCGGGTCTGTCCCGGTCATGTTTGCCCTTGGCAATGCCGATTCCTATTTGGGTGCCGTGCCTGAGCCCAGTTTTCTTGCCAAAAATGCACAAACTTTCTACGACAAGTTTCTACAAAATACTGCAGATCAAACGGAGTTTCTGACGACTTTCAAGAGCGGCGGATACTACTCGGCGGAACCAGCGGGCAGCAATGTGATGGTGATTGCACTCAACACACTCATGTTTGTCCCATTTTTGGAAGGCTTCGAACAGACTGCAGTTGCGGCTGAACTTACTTGGCTTGATGCAAGATTCGCTGCAGCCAAAGCGGCCGGCAAGAAGGTTTGGCTCTTGATGCATGTACCTCCTGGTGCCGATATCTATACAACGGCCACCACTGACTTCAAGAGTAGTCAAACGTCAACGGCAACGATGATGTGGGAACCGGCCTACCAGGCGACGTTCTTACAAACTGTGTTGAAGTATCCAGGCCTCATTGCAATGACGCTTGCAGCACACACCCACATGGATGAATTCAGGATCTACTCACCAGGCAATGTGCTTGAAATAACACCGTCCATCACGCCTTATTTTGGCAACAACCCCGGATTTAGAGTCTTTTCGATCGACAAAGACTCCTTGAAGCCGGTTGACTACATTTCGTTTAATTACGACCTGGCGAGCAACCCGCCACAGTTCAACATGTATTACACATTTTCTGAGGCGTATGCCTTGCGAGGTCCATTAGATGTTTCGTTGGTCCAGCTTTCTTCGCAACTTATCACGAACAAGGAAAAACAGGCGATATACAGGGCGCACTATTTCTCTGGCCACAACTATTCAATTCCTGCTACTGGTACCTTCAAACAGATTACCGATTCAGACTGGCCGGTTTATTACTGTGGCAGCGGTAACGTGACCCAGCAAGATCTTCTCAACTGCATCAACTCGTACTGACGATCAAGAGCGGGCTTCGGCCATCACGACTAGTGACATTAGGCGGCGAAAACAAATAAACCTATCAGGTCAACTTGACGGAATTTGGCTTTATGACGTAGTTCCACTCACTATGAAAGGTGTTGCGCACAACGTTGACGCGTGTCATTTCTTCATCGGTGATCTTGCGCCCAGTAGGATACTTGCGACGATCCAAACGACACTTGACTTTC
>CAIVHU010000232.1 GCA_903905735.1 uncultured beta proteobacterium | reverse complement strand
GTGCAAAAGCCTGGCCAGAGTGCGCCCATCGTCCTGGAGTCCAACAAGGGCTTGTCCAACCTCTTGGGGACGGTGGCGATGGCACGTACCAGTGTCGCTGACTCGGCAACTTCTGAGTTCTTTGTCAACCTGGTGGACAACCCCTCTTTGGACTCTCAAAGCGCAGCCAATCCCGGCTATGCGGTATTTGGTACCGTGGTGCAGGGCATGAGCGTGGTCAATGCCATTGCAGCGGTGCCCACGGCAACGGTGGGCAGCTTTGCCAATGTGCCAACGACGGATGTCACCATTTCGTTTGCCTTGCAGACGCAGTAGCACTCGCAGCATCACACGCAGCAGGTCAGTCAGCGCCTGGAAAAACACAACTGCCTATCCCCATCTGGGGGATACCACCAAGTGACTGCAAATGCACGTGCAAGTTAGCGACTGACCCCAACGCTGGGGGCAAAACCCGTAGTGGCCGCTTCCTGCACATATCTTTAAAAGATTGTTAATAAGATAGAACGGGTGTGGCACCACCGTGCAGGTGGCTGCTGGGAGCTACGACAGGTTCACTGTGCAGATAAGCCTTATCGCTGCTTGCCCATCGTTATGTAAAGTTTTGTAAAGATGACTGTCTCGCGTTTGGTTGGACATATACGCATGACCAGCTTGTCTCTTTCTAAATTTTTGGGCTTCTGGTACTCGGCCGATTGGATCGTCCGGGGTTCATTCACCAAACCAGGAGCTATTTATGCCCAAGACATCTTCATCCCCCATTTCGCCGGAAATCAATCCCAATCAACGAAGCTTGGACCTGGGCGACGCCCTCACAGAGCAGGCCCTTGAGGCGGCTCCGGCCTTTGCAGGCAACCTCGACCTGACTGCTTTTCGCTTACCGCAAAATTTCAACGCGGTGGGTGGTGTCAAGAAGTTAATAACCAGCGTGCCCGGACGCAAACCCGGCACTCAGACTTATTTTCGGGTCCGCCCCGGAGATGACTGGCGCATGCAAGCCCTTATTTTGCAATTGAAAGAGGACGGTGAGAGTTATTTCGTGATGCCTCAGCTTGCCTCCGAACTGGCAAGCGAATGTCGGCCAAAAATGCTCTACACCTACGTTGACCGGGATGGCAACCTGGGCATCTGGCCTGTCAACTTGCCCGGTGAAGACGGTCGCCTGGACGCCTGGTCGCAGTCTGCGCACACCGCCGCAGCGCATGCACAGGCGCGCTGGGTGCGCCTTCTCGCGAACCGCCACGTTGGTGCCTATGACGTCATCGAGGCCACCAACTTGACCGAAGAGCCGAAATGGCCCGAAATGGACTTCAAGAAAGTGCTGAATCTTGCGTTCAAAGAGCGGCTTATCACCAGCATGAGCCACCCCATTGTGCGTCGTCTGCGTGGAGAAATCTGATGACGTTCAACGACTTCAGAGCCGTTTGGGTCGTTGACTATGAGTTCAAGGCCGCCCCAGGCGGGCGGCCTGAACCTGTGTGTCTGGTGGCACATGAAGTGCGTAGTGGTCAAACCCTTCACCTGTGGAGAGACCAGTGGGGGCTGACTTGCCCCTACGACCTGGGACCAGATTCCCTGTTGGTGGCGTACTACGCCAGTGCTGAGATGGGTTGCCATCTGGCGCTCAACTGGCCGCTGCCAAAGAACGTCATAGACCTTTACGCCGAATTTCGAGTCGAAACGAATGGGATGACGTTGACCCAGGGCAATGGTCTGCTTGGAGCCATGGCTTACTACGGGCAGCAGGGCATTGCCGCCTTGGAGAAAGACGCAATGCGCAAGCTTATCTTGAGCGACGGCGAACGCACCGCCGCTGAGCGGCTGTCAATACTTGACTACTGCGCATCCGACGTGACGGCCACCAAGGCACTGCTCGCAGCGATGCAAGCGCTGTTTGCCAGCGATCAGCGCCTGGGCCAGGCGTTGTTGCGTGGGCGGTATGCAAAGGCTGTGGGTCGCATCGAAGATGCTGGCATACCCATTGACGGCAAATTGCTCGGGGAACTGCGGCTGCACTGGAGCAGCTTGCAAGACCGACTCATTGCCCGGGTCGATGAGCAGTACGGCGTCTACGACGGGCGTGCATTTCGTACTGCCCGTTTCATTGACTACTTGGCCCGACAAAACATCTCATGGCCGACTTTGGCATCGGGCCGACCGGCACTGGACGATGACACGTTCAGTGAACAATGCAAAAGTTTTCCACAGCTTCGCCCATTAAAAGAGCTTCGCCAGGCCATGGGCCAGTTGCGTCTGAGTGAGCTGGCGGTCGGTGATGACAGCAGAAACCGGGCAATGCTGTCCATGTTCAGCGCCAAAACCAGTAGGAATCAGCCGTCAACAACCAAGTTTGTATTCGGGCTATCCACCTGGTTGCGCGGTCTGATTCAGCCCAAGCCGGGTTTCGGCCTGGCGTATGTGGACTGGTCACAGCAAGAATTTGGCATTGCAGCTGCGCTCTCGGGTGACCTCAAGATGATGCATGCCTATGAATCTGGCGACCCCTATTTGGCATTTGCCAAGCAAGCCGGTACCGTTCCAGCTGATGCCACCAAAGCCACTCATGGGCCGCAGCGCGACCAGTTCAAGGCTTGCGTACTCGCAGTGCAGTATGGCATGCAAGAAGAGTCACTGGCACGTCGCATCCAGCAGCCGCCTGCCTATGCGCGAGAGTTGTTAAAAATGCACCGCCGCACCTATAGCACGTTTTGGGAATGGTCCGAAGGGGTGCTGGACTATGCGTTGACCCACCGCAAATTGTGGACGGTGTTTGGATGGATGCTGCATGTCGAAGGCAAAGTCAATGGCCGCTCCCTGCGTAACTTCCCCATGCAGGCCAATGGAGCAGAGATGCTGAGACTGGCCTGCTGTCTGGCGACCGAAGCTGGCATCAAAGTCGTTGCCCCTGTGCATGACGCCGTGTTGATTGAAGCCCCCCTTGATGAGCTCGAAGCCAAAACGGCGCAGATGCAGGAACTGATGAAGCAAGCGAGCCTCATCGTGTTGAGCGGCTTTGGGTTGCGCTCAGATGCCAAGCTCATTCTTGCCCCTGACCGCTACAGTGACGAGCGCGGAGAAGTCATGTGGCAGACGGTCCAGGAATTGTTGTTGCAATTGCAGTCGTCTACAGAACTATCAGAGGTTTCAGCATGACATGGCCGACCCGTCAGAGGAGCGACACGGGCATCATCGAGCGTCGTCTTCAATTCCAACCAACCTCAGGGCAACTTGTGCCGCGGGGTCAGGCGAAGGCTGAGGCCTTTATCAAAGGTCCCTTGCCCCTAGCGTGGATGACGACGGCGGCGCAGTTACCTGGCAAGACGCTGCAAGTCGCCCTCTCACTGTGGTATCTGAGTGGTCTGCAGAAAACTTTGACTGTGCGGCTCACTGGAGGGACACTGGAGCCATTCGGTGTGTGCCGGGATGCGAAATACGATGCCCTGGAGCGGCTCGTTCGTGCCGGGCTCATACTGGTGAGGCAGGACCCGGGGAAAGCCCCCATGGTGACGTTGTTACCCACTGCGTATGGTGGTCAGCATTCAATGCAAGACTGACTCGGTCGTTTTACTTGGACGGTTGCTGTCTTGGCATCAGTTTCTCGCAAAATCCGCTACCAATTAGAGCGCCAAGCGCTCACCGTGCGAGATTTTTTGCATATAAAACAAGTGTGGCAGCTCTGCGTCGTAGCCGCGCGAGCGGGCCGCCTGGAACAGTCCCCACACCTGGGCGCGAACCCCGTGGAACCCTGGCAGATTGGCCAGTCGCTGCAAGAAGTTTGCTACGCCCGACAGATGGTGCTTATTCATCAACTCTGCCAAAAGTGCATGGTCTGCAGCCAGGTCGGCGCTTGGGCGACGTACCGTCCAGCGAGTGGTGCCCTTATGTGGATGGCGTACCAACTCATATCCCAACCAATGCAGCCGCGGCTTGTCTGTAACGCAGCGCATGGCCTCGCCCTGCAGACCGGTGCCCTGCGTTGCCAGCATCAGCCACTGAGCCTGATCGCCCGAAGGTGGGCAAAATACAATGAGAATGCAAGACGCCTGCCCGCGCTTTTTGCGCGTGATGCGCTGGGCTGGCGTGCAGCCAATTCCATAGCGCTCATGGAACTTGACCGCCAGCGCTGGCACTTTCTCTGCTTTGATTGTGCCGGAGGTGTAACGGTTGTAGCCTTTGGGGATGCTATCCAGAAGACGGGCAAGAGCTGCTGATTTGGAGCGGGCGAGGGGGGTTGATGCGGGCATGCTGATAACTCCTGAGCGGGTTGCTGATGGAGTTGTATAGCTCGCAGAGTCACGGCAGATGCGTGTGATTGGGTGGCGGCGGTTTGGACTTATTGATGTTCCTGCAAATCAACGCAAAGAATCGCTGCTTCGCGCTATACACAGTCAGGACAACGATGGTGGCGAAGGAAACGCGCAGGGCGAAGGCTTTGCAGTGTTTCGCGTGCACAGGTGGGCTACGCCAAGCGTTTTGCGCATGAGATCAACGCGCCAAAGGGCTTGGCGTAGTCCGCCAACTGCAAAACACACACACTACGTCGAAAGACAACGCACGCGATTCGCCAATCGCGTGCACACTGCTTTAGCTGCGTGCCGGGTAACCCTGGCTGGCGCGGCTGAGACGGGCGCTGGAAGGCGACAGCCTTCTTTCGACCCAATCGACTGAGAACGATTGTTGGGCGACACGGACACGGGCGGCTTGGCAACAAGCGCTAACCCTGTTAATTGTGAATGGGTGCAAATCCCGAATCTGGGACGTTTGGAACAAGAACGGCGTGACAGATTCCGCGCGTGTGGGCTGCTGAGGGCGTAGAAATGCGTCAGGGGTGGGAGGGGAAACCTGGACCACTTGGCACCGTCGTAATGGACGGGTCGCTGGATAGCTCAAGCACGTAACTAGGGGTGTGAGTCCCCTTTATCGCGGTAAGAAACCTTGGTCATGCTCCTTCGGGGGTGATTCACTGATGAAGAAGTCAGCGCGGGTAAGCCTTCGCTATGGAACATCGAGAGGCTGAAATCCGGCATCTGCCGGAGTAAGCGTATGCGATGCGTTGACTTTGAGGTGACATGGCTTAAATTGCGGTTTCGACACCATTAGCTAACGTGGGAATCTCTTCTTGTCGGGAAACCGTCATTCAGTTTGGCGACTGAAAATGCAAAAGAGAGGGAGAGTTGGTGATTAGCCTTTGAGCGAACTTCGAGCATTCATCATGCAAGCGGTAAGCGAGAACGCAAGTTCAGGTGAAAGCTGGCGGCAGTGGCAAAGTAGTGTGCCCCTTGTCGGGGAAAGAGCTTGGCGGCTCATTTGCAGGGTGCTTTTCATGCGGCTTGGCGGCTTCATGAATGACACATGGGTCTTGGCGGACCCATGGCGACCCAGGTTTGATTTTTGATGGCAAAAACCAAACTCTGAGCCCCACCGAATAGGTGGGGCTTTTCTGTTAAAAATACAGACCGGAGCAACTTATGAATACTTCGACCTCGACACTGGATTGTCAGATACCCATGACCTCTGTGGGTTTCCCGCCTGATGTCACTGAAACCACTCAAAGAAAAGCCTATGTTTATATCCTGTTTCACTGGCGTTGGAATATTGCCAAAATCGGGCTCGCTTTCAATATTTTGAAGCGCATCGTGAGTTTTACCACGAGTATCGAAGATTTCGACTTCGCGCGGAGTATATCGCTTGAGTTTGCTAATCGGCAGCTGGCAAGCCAGTTCGAGAGACGGCTTCACAAAGAACTCAAACCAGACCACATTGACAGCGCTGATGTGAGCATGGTGGTGCAGCATCTGAACGGGATCAGCGAGTGGTTTGTCATCGACGATGCATCCGCCATGGAAAACGCCATTGAAAGTCTCAGCCGGGAGTTCAGCTTCACGCGTTCTGGAGTTGATATTCAAAATCGAACGAATCTGCAACAGCGTATGGCAGTCGACATAAATTCTAGCTTCAAGCCTTGGTATCGTATGACTGCGGACAGATTGAATGCAAGAAAGTTTGAAGCTGAATTTACCAGATTACTCGAGTTTGCCATACTGATTATTTTGTATTCAATAGGAGAACTGCAGTTCCTGGCTTGGTTTGAACCGCCTGCTGATAATCGCAATCCGGAAACTATGGCAAACCATATCAGTCAATTACAGCTGTTCGGCGAATCCAAATTCTCAGGACTGAACTTGATTGACCGGGTTTTTGAAGATAAAGGGAGCGCAGTCATCGTCTTTAATGCCGGCGTGAACACACAGACCCCTTGCAGTTTCAATTTGAGAATGCTTCAGAATATCTATTCGCAACCCTTGACCTGAATCCGTGACCTCATAAAGCCAGCCACCGGTTTTCCCCCTGAATTTTGCGAATATTTTCCATAAACCACGTGAAATCAGTTCCATCAGCCGCCCACAGTCTCTCGAAAGCCCACGCCTGTGGATTTTTCTGTGATTT
>CAIVHU010000231.1 GCA_903905735.1 uncultured beta proteobacterium | reverse complement strand
TGGCAAGGCCTTGTACTGGGGTACCAGCGAGTGGTCGGCCCAGGAGATTCAGGCAGCCTGGGACATCGCCGACAAACATCACCTGCACAAGCCGGTCATGGAGCAACCGCAATACCACCTGTTTCACCGCAAACGGGTGGAAAAAGAATACGCCCGCCTGTACGAGGACATCGGTTTGGGCCTAACCACCTGGAGCCCGCTGGCCAGTGGGTTGCTGACGGGCAAATACCGCCATGGCGTGCCACCGGGTAGCCGTGGTGCCTTGGAGAGCATGGGATTTCTGGTCAACGGCCTGACAGATGCCGCCAAAAACGCCGCAGTCGCACAACTGGGCACAGTAGCTTCAGAGCTGGGGTGCAGTCTGAGCCAGTTGGCCATTGCGTGGGTGGCCAGCAACCCGCACGTCAGCACCGTTATCACCGGGGCCTCCAAGTCAGCGCAATTGATGGAGAACCTGGGTGCGATGGAGGTCATGCCCAAGCTCACGCCGGAGGTGATGACGCGTATCGACGATATCACCTCGGCATTGGCCGATTGACCACCTAACGAATTCAGGTGAACACGTCGGAGAGCGCGATACGGGCGTTGCCAACGCTGTGGCTGTGAGCCGGATTCATGGGTGATCGCGGTGATGCGGCGGTGAATGACGACCCTCAGCTGCGCTCAAGGACACGGACTCAACCGCTTCAATCGACCTTACCAGCAACCTGAACGGCCCTGCTCGCTTGTCTGCAATCATTAACCCGACCTGGATCACCAGGTCCGGGCGCAATGATGGGGCACCTTGCACCACTCTGCCTCGAAAGGTCGGCAGGAAATCAGCCACTGGTAACTCAATCTGGCTCCACCGCCCAATGACCGGATTGAAACTGGCTTGGTAATTCAGCCCGTCAAAACCGGTGTCGGTTCGCAAATTGAGTTTATAAGTCCGACCATCACCCCATGCTGACAGCACATAGGCCACAGTGCCAAGTCTACCCAGCTGAAGCGATGAGGTTCTTACAGAGGCAAAGCCACCATTGTTTAGCAACGACACTTCACCTTCAAAAACCGCAAGGCCACCGATATCGAATCGCAGTCGGCTGAAGGACACACCGCCCATGACCCCATCATTGATGGCATGCCAATCCTGGATTGAGGATGGGTCGTCGAACCGGTGAATCAAGCTTGTCATTGACGCGTTGTGCTCAATATACCTTCATGAGCTTGGCCTGCTCGATCAGCTCGGCACGGAAATCCGGGTGGGCGATGCCAATCAACTCGCGGGCGCGCTGTTTGGCGGACTTGCCGTGCAGCTGCGCCACGCCAAACTCGGTGACCACGTAATTCACGTCGTTCTTGCTGGTGCTGACATGGGTGCCGGGGGACAGCACTGGCACGATGCGAGAGATGGTGTCGTCCCTGGCGGTGGACGGCAGCACAATGAACGACTTGCCGCCGTTGGACATGTTGGCGGCGCGCACAAAGTCGGCCTGCCCACCAGTGCCCGAATATTGCACATGGCCCAGGCTTTCAGAGCCACATTGGCCCAGCAAGTCAATCTGCAAGGTGGCGTTGACGGCCACCAGCTTGTCGTTTTTGCCGGCCAACGCTGGCGGGTTGGTGAAGTCCACAGGGTGCATTTCCAGGGCCGGGTTACGGTCCATGAACTGGTAGAGCTTGTTGGAGCCCAGCGCAAAAGTGGCCACCATCTTGCCGGGCATGTAGTTTTTGAGCTTGTTGGTCACGGCACCAGCCTCCAGCAGGGTCAGGATGCCGTCACCAATCATCTCGGTATGCACGCCCAGGTCGTGTTTGGAGGTGAGCTGCATCACCACCGCATCCGGAATGCCGCCATAGCCGATTTGCAGCGTGGAGCCGTCCTCAATCAGGTCCGCCACATATTTGCCGATGGCTTCCTGCACCGGGCCAATTTGTGGCAGGCCGACCTCGAGCACCGGATCGCTGCTTTCCACCAACGCCGCCACCTGCGAGATGTGCACATGGCAGTTACCAAAGGCAAATGGCACGTTGGGGTTCACCTCCAGCACCACGGCGCGCGCCTTGGCCACAGCGGCCATGGTGTAGTCGGCGGCCAGACTGAGTGAAAAGTAGCCATGTTTGTCCATGGGCGAGGCCATGCTGAAGACCACGTCAGCAGGCATCTGGTCGCGCCGGATGAGGCTGGGAATCTCTGAAAAATAGTTGGGGATGAAATCCACCCAGCCCGCCTGCCCGCCCGCACGCGTGGCAGCACCGTAAAACAGCGCGACGTGGCGGATATGGTCCACGGTATCGGGGTCGATGTAGCCATATTTGCGAATCGCCAGAATCTGCGCCACTCTCACATCGGTCAAACTGCGCCGAATCTCCGAGAGCGCGGTCAACAGTGCTGGCGGCTCCCCGACGCCAGTGGGCACGATGATCATGTCGCCGTTTTTGACGAGTTGGACCGCGTCGCTGGCGGCCATCTTTTTCTGGGCATAAAGCTGTTGCACTGACATGTTGTGTCCTCTTGAAGTGTGTGATGTGGTGTTCTGGCAAGATGCGCTGCCAACTTCGCAACGACTACTGTAAATCATCGGCTGATACTGACATTAAATGCTATTGACTATGTAGCTACTCGCGCTTTCATTGATTGGGCTAGAGGCCTATTTCTTATGTAAGTAGTTGAGCACGCCCTGCGCGGCATGGGCACCACTAGCCAGACACGCGGTGAGCAGATAGCCGCCGGTCGGAGCCTCCCAGTCCAGCATTTCACCAGCGCAAAAGACACCTGGCACGGCCTGCAGCATCAGTTGCCTGTCCATCGACTCGAACATCACGCCACCGGCAGTGCTGATGGCCTCATTCAGCGGGCGGGTGGCCTGCAACTTCACTGGCAAGGCCTTGATGGCGGCAGCCAGTTGCACCGGGTCATGCATCTGCACTTTGGATAAAGCTTCATGCAGCACCGCGGCCTTGATGCCATCAATGTGCAGGCGGCTTTTCAGGTGGCTCGACAGTGACCGCGTGCCGCGCGGGTGAGACACCTGGGCCAGCACCCACTGGGCTGAGCGGTCAGGCAGCAAATCCAGTTCAAAGCTGGCTTGGCCCGTGGCGATGATCTCGTCACGCAACAGGCTCGATGCCGCATAGATCAGACTACCCTCCACGCCGGAGGCCGTGACCACAAACTCGCCCCGGCGCTGGAAATGCAAGCCTTGAGAAGTGCTCAGCGAAATCGCCACGGATTTGAAGGGTTGACCCGCAAAATGGCTGGCAAAGTGGTCGCTCCAGCCGCCCAGCACATCAAAGCCGCAATTGGCGGGCAGCAGCGGTGCCACGCCCACACCGCGCTCGCCCAGCCACGGCACCCAGGCACCATTGGAGCCCAGACGCGCCCAGCTGGCCCCGCCCAGCGCCAGCACCACCGCGTCTGCTTGTGCGTGCACCGGGCCAGTGGGCGCGTCAAAGTTCAGACTGACGCCGCTGTTGTCCTCCGAGAGCACACCCACCCAGCGGTGGCGCATGAAAAATTGCACCTCCGGGCCAGTCTGCGGATGGCGCAAGCGATGCAGCCAGGCGCGCAGCAGCGGTGCAGCTTTCATGTCCACCGGAAACACGCGCCCGGAACTGCCCACATAGGTTTCCACCCCCAGAGCCAGCGCCCAGTCGCGTACACCCTGAGCATCGAGCGTCCCCAGAATGGATGCCAGCTGGCCGCTTCGCTGACCGTAGCGCGACACAAACACGTCAGCGGGCTCCGAATGCGTCAAATTGAGCCCACCCTTGCCTGCCAGCAGAAATTTGCGCCCGACGCTGGGCATGGCGTCATACACGGCAACCGACACACCACCACGAGACAACACCTCGGCGGCCATCAGCCCGGCCGGGCCCGCGCCCACCACAATCACCTTCTTCATCGTCAAAAACCTTCCAAAATCTTTTTCTGTCACAATTTCCATATTCGCCACTTTAAATATTCAACAGGAAACAACATGGCCAGTGAATTGATCAAACATGTGTCCGACGCGTCGTTCGAAAGTGATGTTCTCCAATGCAGCACGCCTGTGCTGGTGGATTACTGGGCTGAATGGTGTGGTCCCTGCAAAATGATTGCACCGATTCTGGACGAAGTATCGACGGCTTATGAAGGCAAAGTGCAGATCGCCAAAATGAATGTCGATGAAAACCGCGACATCCCTGCCAAGTTTGGAATTCGCGGCATTCCGACCCTGATGCTGTTCAAAAACGGCCAGCTCGCCGCCACCAAGGTGGGTGCCATGAGCAAGGCGCAATTGACCGCCTTCATCGACCAACAACTGGCCTGATACTTTTTTGCAACCGGGCCTGACAGGCCCGCGCGTTCCCGGCGCGTCAACCCGGGGATTTTCCTGTCATAATTCGCTCGTTGCCGACTCCCACCAAGGGTCAGGCAAAGTCTCCGGCAGAGGCTCTCGCGACTTCAACACGACAAGTCCAGCTGCCTGCCTCCCCGTTTTAGCACTCCCCTCTTTCATCGCGTCAATCCATGCATTTAAATGAACTCAAGGCACTGCACGTGTCAGAAGTCCTCAAGCAAGCTGAAGATCTTGAGATTGAAAATACCGGGCGCATGCGCAAACAGGAGCTGATGTTTGCCATCATCAAAAAGCGTGCCCGCGCCGGAGAACAGATTTTTGCTGACGGCGTGCTCGAAATCCTGCCTGACGGCTTTGGTTTCCTGCGCAGCCCCGACACCAGCTACACCGCCAGTACCGATGACATCTACATCAGCCCGAGTCAGGTGCGGCGCTTCAACCTGCACACCGGCGACATGATCGAAGGCGAAGTGCGCACACCCAAAGACGGCGAGCGCTACTTTGCCCTGAACAAGCTGGAAAAGGTCAACGGTGGCGGCCCAGAGGAAAACAAACACAAAGTGATGTTTGAAAACCTGACGCCGCTGTTCCCCAACAAGCAGATGCGGCTGGAACGCGACATCAAGGGTGAAGAAAACATCACCGGGCGCATCATCGACATCATTGCGCCCATCGGCAAAGGCCAGCGCGCCCTGCTGGTGGCCCCACCCAAGAGCGGCAAAACGGTGATGATGCAGCACATTGCCCATGCGATTTCGGCCAACTATCCTGAAATTCACATGATGGTCCTGCTGGTGGATGAGCGCCCTGAAGAAGTGACCGAAATGCAGCGCACCGTCAAGGGCGAGGTGATCGCCTCCACCTTCGATGAGCCCGCTGCACGCCATGTGCACGTAGCTGAAATGGTGATTGAGCGCGCCAAACGCCTGGTCGAACTGAAAAAAGACGTGGTGATTCTGTTGGACTCCATCACCCGGCTGGCCCGCGCCTACAACAACGTGGTGCCCTCTTCTGGCAAGGTGCTGACCGGTGGTGTCGATTCCAACGCACTGCAGCGGCCCAAACGTTTTTTGGGCGCCGCGCGCAATGTGGAAGAGGGCGGCTCGCTGACCATCATCGCCACGGCGCTGGTGGATACCGGCAGCCGCATGGACGAAGTGATTTTTGAAGAATTCAAAGGTACCGGAAACTCTGAAATCCACCTAGACCGCCGCTTGTACGAAAAGCGCGTGTTCCCGTCGATCCAGCTCAACCGCAGCGGCACGCGCCGTGAAGAATTGCTGTTGCAGCCTGAAATTTTGCAAAAAACTCGTATCCTGCGCCAATTCCTCTACAACATGGACGAAATCGAGTCGATGGAAATGGTCTTGAAGCAAATGAAGGCCACCAAAACCAACAGCGAATTCTTTGACATGATGCGTCGGGGTGGCTGATCACTGGCCTAGTTTATAATTTAAGGCTTTTCGCGATAAGTACGAGCGGCTTTGAATTGCACATCGGGTTTGTGCAAGGGCTGACGCGGCTAACGCAACTGATGGAGAAGATATGAAAGAAGGCATTCACCCCAATTACCGCGAAATTTGCTTCCAGGACATGTCCAATGGATTCAAATTCGTGACCCGCTCATGCGCCAGCGCCAAAGAGATGATCAAGATGGAAGACGGCCGCGAACTTCCGTTAATCAAGCTTGAAACCACCAGCGAGTCGCACCCTTTTTACACCGGCACTCAGAAATCCGTGGACAACATGGGTGGCCGCGTGGAGCGCTTCCGCAACCGCTTCGGCAAAACTGCTGCCAAGTAAGCACATTTTTGCGCTCTGCCAAAGGCAGCCGGGTCATTCCGAGCTGCCTTTTTCTTTGCACAATCACCCTTTAACCGTCTTCCAATCCTTGTCGTGAACCAGCCCACCCCAGCCATCGTTGCGCAGGATGCCGTGCGGCGTTTGCCGCGCCTGGCGCTGTGGCTGTTTTGCGTGGCTTATGTGTTGCCGGGTTTTCTTGGGCGCGGCCCCTGGAAGCGTGAAGACATCACCACCCTTGGCTACATGGCCGAATTGGCCAAGGGCACTGCGGACTGGTGGCACCCCACACTGGGCGGTATCGGGCCCGAGATCGATGCCTTGCTGCCCTACTGGCTGGGTGCCTGGGCCATGCAGATTGCCCCCGCGTGGATGCCGTTGGGCTGGGCGGCACGCCTGCCCTTTGTATGGTTGCTGACCCTCACGCTGCTGGCCACCTGGTACGGCACGTATTACCTGGCACGCAGCCCGCTGGCACAACCGGTGGCTTTTGCGTTTGGTGGCGAGGCGCAGCCCACCGACTATGCGCGCGCCGTGGCAGACGGCGGTTTGCTGGCCTTTATCGCCTGCCTGGGTCTGGCGCAACTGGCCCACGAAACCACACCTGCGCTGACCCAACTGTGTTTTACCGCACTGCTGTTTTATGCCACGGCAGCCCTGCCCTACCGGGCGATCACGCCCGGCCTGGCGGCAGTGGTCGGCCTGGTTGGCCTGACACTCTCGGGGGCACCCAGTGTGAGCCTGTTTCTGGGGGTCGGTTGCGCCGGCATCTATCTGCTGGAGCCCACGCTGGGCCGCAATGAGTCGCAGCAACTAAAGGTCCGCGCCGCCGGACTGTTGGGCATCACGCTTTTATGCGCCATGCTGTCTTCGGGCCTGAACCTCTGGCATTGGCGCATTGATTTGCCGCAGGCTGACTGGCGGGAGTGGCAAAGTCTGGGGAGGCTCTTTTTGTGGTTCACCTGGCCAGCCTGGCCACTGGCGTTATGGACACTGTGGCGCTGGCGGCATCAACTGCTGGGACAGCGCTTTGCCGGACGCCACCTTTGGCTACCGCTGTGCTTTGCCCTGGTGGCGAGCGCGGCCACACTCACCGCTGGCGGGGGAGATCGCTCGCTGCTTCTGGCCTTGCCTGCACTGGCAGCGCTGGCTGCTTTTGCACTGCCGACGCTGGAGCGCAGTGTGGGGGCGTTGATTGACTGGTTCACGCTGATTTTCTTCAGCGGCTGCGCACTGATCATCTGGGTGGTCTGGATCTCCATGCAGACCGGCATCCCGGCGCAGCCTGCCATGAATGTGGCCCGACTGGCTCCGGGTTTTGTACACAGTTTTTCAGCCTTACCTTTTTTGATAGCACTGAGCGCAAGTCTGACATGGGTTTGGCTGGTTTTTTGGCGTATAGGTCGGCACCGTGCTGCGCTTTGGAAAAGCGTGGTGCTACCGGCGGGCGGTGCGGCCCTGTGCTGGCTACTGCTGATGACCCTATGGCTACCCCTGCTTGACTTTGCCCGCAGTTACGCGCCCATGATGCGCCAAGCATCCACCATGTTGCCAGAGCATCCGACGTGTGTCTCCACACTGGGTTTGAGCCGCAGTCAGACGGCGGCCTTTCAGTTTTATACCCAACTCATCCTCAAACCCGCCAACACCGGTGCCAACTGCCCGTGGATGATTGCCAACGGTGAAAACCCGAGTACCACCGCCGGTTTTGTTCCGGGCAAGCCATGGCTGCTGCAGGGCAGCTTCAACCATCCGGCGAGCCCCGAGGAGAAGATGTACATCTTCAAGCGGCAAGCCCATTAAGGCTACTGACGCACGCGTCCTGCCGGAAAACGGATGCGAAACACCGAGCCCTGCCCCAGCTTGCTTTCAATGGACAACGTAGCACCGTGTCGCTGCGCCACGTGTTTGACAATCGCCAGCCCCAAACCAGTCCCCCCGGTTTCGCGGGAGCGACTCCGGTCGACCCGGTAAAAGCGCTCTGTCAGACGCGGAAGGTGCTCGGGCGCAATACCCGGCCCGCAGTCTTGCACCTCAAACTCGGCCTGACCATCAGGTATCTGCCTGAAGCTGACACCAATGCGCCGACCCGGTGAGGTGTAACGAATGGCGTTGCTGACCAGATTGCCCAGGGCACTGTGCAGCTCAGTGGCCACACCAGCAAGCTCACCGTCGAACAGGCATTCAAAAGATAGATCATGCACCAGTTCTTCACCGCCATTGATAACGCGGGTCAGGGCCTGGGCATCTTGGGACAGTTGCCGCATCAGGGTGGGCACCGACATCCAGGCATCAACACCCGGTGTCGGGCTGCCCTCCAGTCTGGACAGCATCAATAAATCACTCACCAGGGTTTGCATGCGCTGGGACTGTTGGGCCATCAACGCCAGATAACTCTCGCGCTCCTGAGGCTCGAGTTCCAGCGTTTGCAAGGTTTCTACAAAACCAGCGAGCACAGTCAGCGGTGTGCGGATCTCGTGGGATACGTTGGCCACAAAGTCGCGCCGCATGGCGTCGGCCTGCTCCAGTGCGGTGACATCGCGGGACAGCAGCAAGAGCCTTCCACCACCGTAAGGATAAAGCTGCACCGACAGGCGCACAGGGCGCGATGGCGTGCTCTCACGTCCAGCCATCAGCAATTCCTGGGCAAAATTTCGACCCGCCAGATAGGCCGAAAAACCTGGGTCGCGTACCAGGTTGCCGATGATCTGCTGCAGGTCACGCCTGGCATCCAACCCAAAGTGAGCCGCTGACATCTGGTTGCACCACTCGATGCGGTTTTTATCGTCCAGCAGGATCACCCCGTTGGGGGAGGCTTGCAAAGCCGACAAAAAATCCTGCAAGCGGTTGTTGCTGTCCGCAATGGTCCGGTCCTTGTCGCGCAACAAGCGCTGGGTCCGCTCCAGCACCTCGCCCCAGACACCGGACTTCAATGGCAGCTCTGGTGCCCTTTGCGGCGTCAACCAACCCAGCACGCGGGTAGCGCGAACAGCATCCAGTACAAACCAAAGTGCACTGCCCAACAAGGCAGCCCACAGGGCATCCATATACCGTTCATTCCCGGATACACCCAGCAAATAACCTAACCCGGCTCCCACCAGCAGGAAGCCGACAAATCCAAGAATTCGCAAAGCCATCAAGAAGTTTCTGTACCAGGCGCTAACTCGCTGAAGACATGGCAGGCACGCCTGTTCCCTGCGTCGTGATACGGTAGCCCGCGCCACGCACCGTTTCAATCATAGCTGCCGCGCGTTCACCCAAGGCTTCACGCAGACGCTTCACGTGCACATCCACCGTGCGCTCTTCAATGAACACATGGTCACCCCACACTTGATCGAGCAACTGGGAGCGGCTGTGCACACGCTCGGCGTGGGTCATCAGGTAATGCAAGAGTTTGAATTCGGTGGGCCCCAGCTTCACAGGCTGATCGTCAAACGTCACCCGGTAGGTCGCAGCATCCAGGCTGAGCTGACCCATCGTGACCACGGTCGCCTCCTGCTCAGGCGCGCGACGACGCAGCAAGGCACGAATCCGGGCCAGCATTTCTTTGGTCGAAAACGGCTTGGTGATGTAATCATCAGCACCGGCATCCAGACCTGCCACGCGGTCTGGCTCGTCACCGCGCGCCGTCAGCATGATGATCGGTACCTCTTTGGTGCGGGGATTGGTGCGCCAACGCTTGGCCAGCATCAGGCCCGATTCACCTGGCAACATCCAGTCCAGCAAAATCACATCGGGCAACATCGCATCGAGCTCAACCTGCGCGGTCACGCTGTCCATCGCCCACACCGGTCGAAAACCGCTGTGACGCAAATTCACCGAGATCAGCTCGGCAATCGCGGGCTCATCCTCCACAATGAGAACGGCGGGCACTCGCCTCATTTCACCACCATCTCGATCTCGTTCATGGCGGCATGCCGGACATCTGCCCCCTTGACGATGTAGATGATCAACTCTGCAATGTTCTTGGCATGGTCACCAATACGCTCGATCGCCTTGGCCAGAAACAACAGGTCCAGGCTCGGCGAAATCATGCGCGGGTCTTCCATCATGTAAGTGATGAGTTTGCGCACAAAACCGTCAAACTCACGATCAATCAAATCGTCTTCTTTCAGGATGGCCAGGGCAGCTGTCGTGTCAAGCCGGGCAAAGGCATCCAGCGCCTTCCTCAGCTGGCCAGATGCCATGTCGGATGCCACCCGCAACTCCAGTGACGGCAGCGAACGCGGCGCACCACTGCTGATGATGGACAGCACCATGCGAGCGATTTTTTCCGCCTCGTCGCCTACACGCTCCAAATTGGCGGTGGCCTTGGAGATGGCAATCAGCAGGCGCAAGTCGCGCGCCGTGGGTTGGCGCCGGGCGATGATGCTGGAGAGCTCACGGTCAATATCGACCTCCATCGCATTCACCTTGGACTCAGCCGCCACCACCTGCTGTGCGACCTCGACGCTGAACTGCGACAGGGCATAAATGGCTTGCCGAATTTGCGACTCCACCAAACCACCGAGTTCCATCACGCGCGATGAAACGTCACCCAGTTCGCTGTCAAATTGGGAAGATAAATGTTTTTCTGTCATGGGATTACCTCAAAAATGACTAACCAAACCGACCGGTGATGTAGTCTTCCGTTTCCTGGCGATTAGGTTTGAAGAAAATTTGCTCAGTGGCACCGAATTCCACCAAATCACCCAGATACATGTACGCCGTGTGGTCACTGCAACGGGCTGCCTGCTGCATGTTGTGGGTCACAATCACCACGGTGTAATCCTGTTTGAGCTCAACGATCAACTCCTCAACCTTGGCCGTCGAGATCGGGTCCAAGGCAGAACAGGGTTCATCAAGCAGGATCACCTCCGGTTTGATGGCCACGCCACGCGCAATGCACAGGCGCTGCTGCTGGCCACCCGAGAGGCTGGAGCCACTTTGTTTGAGCTTGTCCTTCACTTCGTTCCACAAGGCCGACTTGCGCAAAGCCCACTCCACGCGCTCATCCATGTCGCTCGAACTCAATTTCTCAAACAGCTTCACGCCAAAAGCAATGTTGTCGTAAATCGACATGGGAAATGGCGTGGGTTTTTGAAAAACCATACCCACCTTGGCACGCAGTAACGCCACATCCTGCTTGCTAGTGAGCAGATTTTCGCCATCCAGAATCACCTCACCCTGAGCTCGTTGCTCAGGATACAACTCAAACATCCGGTTAAACACCCGCAGCAACGTGGACTTGCCGCAGCCCGACGGGCCAATGAATGCAGTGACTTTTTTCTCTGGAATGTCGAGATTGATTTTCTTGAGCGCGTGAAATTTACCGTAATAGAAATCAAGATTCTTTACCGCAATCTTGGCGTTTGGTTTTTTTCCAGTATCGAGAGTCATGGTCATGAATGGCCTTCAGAAAAATGGTTCTGGTCTTAGTGCTTATGGCGGGTCAACACACGCGCCAGGATATTGAGGCCCAACACGGCCAGGGTGATCAAAAACACACCAGCCCAGGCCAACTGTTGCCAGTTTTCATAGGGACTCATGGCAAATTTGAAAATCACCACAGGCAAACTGGCCATTGGCTGACCCATGCTGGAGGTCCAGAACTGGTTGTTCAGGGCGGTAAACAACAGCGGAGCCGTTTCCCCCGCGATGCGCGCGACTGCCAGCAAGACCCCTGTCACCACCCCAGCACGCGCCGCACGCATGGTGATGCTCAAAATCACCTTCCATTTGGGTGCCCCGAGTGCATAGGCAGCCTCGCGCAGCCCAGGTGGCACCAGTTGCAGCATGTTCTCTGTGGTGCGAATCACCACGGGAATCACAATCAGCGCCAGTGACATGGCTCCCGCAAAGCCCGAAAACGATTTGAAACGGGCCACCACCACCGCATAAACAAACAAGCCTATCACAATCGACGGCGCCGACAGCAGAATGTCGTTGACAAACCGAGTGATCGATGCAAGCCAGCTCTTGGGCTCAAACTCAGCCAGATAGATGCCGGCCATGATACCGATGGGCGTGCCCACAAACGTGGCCAGCGCGACCATCAGGAACGACCCATAAATCGCGTTCGCCAAACCACCTTCATCATTGGGCGGTGGTGTCATCTGGGTCAGGGTGGCGATCGTCAGCCCGGCAAAACCCTGGCGAACTGTCTCAAACAAAATCCAGAACAGCCAGAACAGGCCAAAAGCCATCGCCGTGAGAGACAGAATCAGAGCCAGGATGTTGATGTTCTTGCGCCTGGCGTACATGGCCTGCCGGGTTTCGGCAAGCGCTTTGGCGTTGAGTAATGCGTCCCCGGTGCTCATGTCTTGGCTCCTTCACCTTTTTTGAGTTGGGACAGCAGCAGCTTGGACAAGGACAACACCACGAAGGTGATGAAGAACAGGACCAACCCAAGGTACATCAACGATGCCTGGTGCAAGCCCGGTCCGGCCTCGGCAAATTCATTGGCCAACGCAGAGGTGATGCTGTTGGCCGCCTGGAACAGGCTCAGGGAATCGAGTTGATTGAAGTTGCCAATCACAAAAGTCACCGCCATGGTTTCTCCAATGGCCCGGCCCAAACCCAACATGATGCCGCCAATCACGCCTGCCTTGGTGTAGGGCAGCACCACGGTGGACACCACCTCCCAGGTCGTAGCCCCCAGGCCGTAGGCCGATTCTTTCAGCAGCGTGGGCGTGACTTCAAACACGTCGCGCATGACCGCCGCAATGAACGGGATGATCATGATCGCCAGAATGATGCCCGCCGACAAAATACCGATGCCGACCGGCGGGCCGGATACAAAGGCCCCGAGAAACGGGACACCTTTAAACAACGCTTGCAGGGGCTGCTGGACATAGGTGGCCAGGATCGGGCTGAACACCAGCAAACCCCACATGCCGTAAACAATGGAAGGAATGGCCGCGAGCAACTCGATGGCCGTTCCCAGAGGCCTCTTCAACCACGCTGGCGACAGCTCGGTCAGAAACAAGGCAATACCAAAACTCACCGGCACGGCGATGACCAACGCAATCAGCGAAGTCATGACCGTGCCGTAGATCATCACCAGTCCACCAAAGTCTTCCTGGACCGGATCCCATGTCGTTGAAGTCAGGAAACTCAGCCCGTACTTGCTGATCGCAGGCCAGGCACTGACCGTCAAGGACAACAGAATAGCGAACAACAAGCCCAAGGTCAAAAGCGCAGCGCCTTTAGCCAGCCAACCAAAAATACGGTCGGCCATAGGCCCTGAGCGGGCAGTTTTGATGGGAGGAATTTTGGCCGTACCTTTGCCACTGGAAGCATTGGACAGGTTCATCGGCTTGTCATCCCCGAAAGTTGTTGATGCCACTTGTTGATCCTTGTACTGTTCAGACTCAGCCTGACAACTCAGTTTATTTCAGGGCAACAGGCTTACCGGAAGTATCCTTGGTGTTAGCCCAAGATTTTTCAATGATCGCGATCACAGAGTCAGGCAGCGGCACGTAGTCCAGGGCCATCGCGGCTTTGTCACCGTTCTTGTAAGCCCAGTCAAAGAATTTGAAGACTTCGGTGGCATTGGCTGGCTTGTCCTGCACGTTATGCATCAGGATGAACGTGGCGGTCGAAATGGGCCAAGTGCCCTTGCCAGGCTGGTCAGTGATCAACTGGTAGAACGACTTGTTCCAGTCAGCGCCAGCAGCGGCAGCTTTGAAGGCCTCGGCTGTGGGAGAAACAAAAGCGCCATCCTTGTTCTTCATCAGCGTGTAAGTCATCTTGTTTTGCTTGACGTAGGCGTACTCGACATAGCCGATCGAATTGGGCAGGCGGTTCACAAATGCGGCCACGCCTTCGTTACCCTTGCCACCGGCACCCACAGGCCAGTTCACAGCTGTGCCTTCACCGACTTTGGTTTTCCATTCTGCGTTGACGCGGCTGAGGTAGTTGGTGAAATTGAAAGTGGTGCCTGAACCATCGGCGCGGCGCACGGGCGCGATGTCAGCGTCTGGCAAAGCCAGGCCAGGGTTCAGCGCCTTGATGGCGGGGTCGGTCCACTTGGTGATCTTGCCGAGGTAAATGCCAGCCAAAACTTCACCGTCGAGCTTCATCTGCCCGGGGGCAATGCCTTTGATGTTGACAACGGGCACCGTACCACCAATGACGGTGGGGAACTGGAACTGGCCCTTGGTTTTGAGAATGTCGTCGGCTTGGGGCATGTCAGAGGCACCAAAGTCCACTGTCTTGGAGTCGATCTGTTTGATGCCAGCGCCTGAACCCACCGATTGGTAGTTCACCTTGACACCGGTGGCCTTGTTGTACTCGGCTGCCCACTTGGCATACACCGGAGCCGGAAAACTGGCACCAGCACCGGTAATTTCCTGAGCGCTGACGCTGGCAGTGCCGATGAAAGCCAGGGCTGTGGTCGCCAAAATAGATTTGAATGCATATGTCATTGGAAAATGATCCTCTCAAAGTTGAAACTAAAGACCGGGGAAACCGTTTACGCACGGCTGAATTTAAGACATGAATGTGTCAGGTTCATGACATCACCCCAGACACCCACCAAAGATGGCTAGCCAGGTCACGCCTTTGTCATGCCATCGTCATCAAAATCACACCCCCGCTGCGTTACCCTCTGGGGTATCGTGATGGTGCTTGCGTGAGCGCATCACTGCGGGTTGCCCCGTGACAATCCGTATCTACAACATTCCAGAGAAAAGTCC
Source organism: uncultured beta proteobacterium (assembly GCA_903905735.1). GTDB lineage: Bacteria > Pseudomonadota > Gammaproteobacteria > Burkholderiales > Burkholderiaceae_C > Rhodoferax. The sequence goes on along the minus strand of CAIVHU010000231.1, from coordinate 95,628 downwards.
GACATGCTCGCCATCAAAAAAGCCCGCAAACTCATCGAAGCCAATCCCAGCGACAGCGCAGCGCAGATCATTGCAGCGCTGGTGCTGGCCCTGGAGAACGAAACCAGCATCTCAGTCGCGCAGCTCTATGCACTGGACGACAAACGCTTTGGTCTGGCACTGGAAATACTCGACGAGTGGCGGCTTGACAGACACTACGCCAGCAAATTGCGACTGATCGACTCCAGCAGCCTCGCGCAAGAGCTGAAGACCACTCCCCAAGAAGCACCTGCGGCCAGTACCCAAGCAGCGTCCATTCCTCCAGTTGCCTAAGCTACTTTTTTTATAGCTTCCAGCCCATACCCAATAAGGGCTGGAAGCATAAAAAGCATATACCTACTTCAGACAAGCCTGGTCAGGAACCCGGCCCTTGGTAGAGCCTGCGGCACAGACGCAGCGCATCGAAAACTGTCGCGCAGTTTGCCATAGCTTCGCTGAAATCTGGCGTTAGGCGTCACCCGAATGACACGACGTTGACATGATGCTGACACGCGAGCGAGTCACCATGACGCATTCCAACTGCGGAGCGTGTCATGCAACATCTGCTCAATGCCACCTTGTTTCGGGCTGAAGACGCTCTTGGTGGCGCTATGTGGCGCACCGCAGGCGGGTTCACACCCTCAGGATCTGACCACATCAACCCAGCCACAGCGGAGAGCCGCCTGGAAACTGGGCGCACAAGCTACAGAGCCATCTTTATTTCTGACCTGCACCTTGGCACGCCAGGCTGCCAAGCGCAGGCCTTGCTCCATTTCATGAAGGCCAATTCCAGCGAGTACTTGTATCTCGTGGGCGACATCGTGGATGGCTGGCAGTTGCGCCGCAGGTGGTACTGGCCAGAGTTGCACAACGACGTGGTGCAAAAATTGTTGCGCCGCGCCCGCAAGGGTTGCCACATCGTTTATGTGCCAGGCAACCACGACGAGTTTGCGCGTGGCTTCTTTGGCCACCAGTTCGGTGGCGTCGAGGTGTCAGATGACGCGGTTCACATCACAGCAGATGGCAAGCGCCTGTGGGTCACGCATGGTGATGCTTTTGACGGCGTGATTCAGTGCGCCAAATGGCTGGCTTACCTGGGCGACAACCTGTATGAATTCACGCTTAAGCTCAACCGCTACCTGAACCATTGGCGCGCCAGGATGGGGTTGCCCTATTGGTCGCTGTCGGCCTACCTCAAGCACAAAGTCAAAAAAGCCATGATGTATGTGGCTGATTTTGAAGAGGCCGTGTCCAAAGAAGCATTGCGCCGTGGCCACCACGGCGTGGTGTGCGGCCACATCCATCGCGCGGAAATGCGCGATATCAACGGCATCCTCTACTGCAATGATGGCGACTGGGTGGAGAGCTGCACCGCCCTGGTAGAGCACCACAATGGACAACTGGAACTGGTGCACTGGACGCCAACGCTGACCACGCAAAAGCAGCAGGATGGCGAACCGGTCTGCCAAACTGCCTAGCCCGGCTGCCCTTGCCTGTCACACCGCTGTCATGCGTTTTACTTAAACTGATTGACTCTCATCGGGATCAATCTCCAAGCCGTGAACATGCTACAACCATCCGAGCCAGTCGGCCTGCCAATGATTCGGCTGGCATCCGAAGACAGCAGTTCACGATATGGACACCTGATACCGGATCTGAGTGCAACTGCTGTGCGCAGAGGTCGTGGCAACCTCGCAACACTGCTACGCCGCAAACTGCTGTACCCGGTATTTCAGCCGATTGCCTCGCTCGAAGACGGCAGCATGTATGCCCATGAAGCACTGATCCGGGGCCCCGAGGAGTCAACCCTTCATAACCCTGACAAACTCTTACAGGCGGCCGAGCTTGAGAACCTGAACTTCGAGTTTGAAAATCAGTGCGTCCTGATCGCCATGGAACGTTGGGGCAGCTTGCGGCAGGCGGGGCGCCTGTTTCTCAACATCAGTGCCGATGCCCTGATCCAGGCGCTGCAGCAATGTGAATTTGACAGCCTGATCACCCTGGCGAAAGAGTTGGGCGTCGCCCCTCGCATGTTGGTGCTTGAAATCACCGAGTACGAGCGTGTCGCTGACATGGACCAATTGGCTTTGGCAGTGCGGGAAATTCGCGCCGCTGGCGTGTCACTGGCGCTAGATGATTTTGGCGACGGGCGATCGAGCCTGCGCCTGTGGTCGCAGCTCAAACCGGAATACGTCAAGATTGACAAATATTTCACCAAAGCCATCAGCCAGCACGCCGACAAGCTCAAAACCATTCAGGCGTTGCAGCAAATCGCTGCCATTTTTGGCACCGCACTGATTGCCGAAGGCATTGAAACCGAGGACGATCTGCGCGTCTTGCGCGACTTGGGTATCCCCTATGGTCAAGGCTATTTGCTCGGGCGGCCAGAGCGGCTGCCACGGGTTCATATTGAGCCCAAGGCCCGCGTGACCCTGCGCGACCGCATGGTGGCCGTTTTTCCGGAACTGCGGCGCACCGCCAGCGCCGGGTCCATCAGTCGGCTGGCGGTGATCAAGGCTCCTTACGTCAAACCGACAACCACCAACGATGCATTGGCGCGTATTTTTTTTGAACATCCGAAACTTCATTCGGTAGCGGTGGTGGATGAGACGCAACCAGTGGCCATCATCAACCGATCAGCCTTCATGAACGAGTACAGCAAGCTGTATTACCGAGAAATATGGGGCCACAAGTCTTGCATGATGCACGCCAATATGGAGCCCCGCGTGATCGAGCGCAACCACAGCGTCGACGATCTGGTGGGCATCCTCACCTCTGACGACCAACGCTATCTGGTGGACGGGTTCATCGTCACCGACAACGGCCGCTACGAAGGCATGGGAACCGGCGAACAGTTGGTGCGATCAGTGACAGAAACCCGCATCGAGGCTGCACGCCACGCCAACCCCTTGACTTTTTTACCCGGCAACATTCCCATCAGCCAGCACATTGAACGGCTTTTGGCCAGCGGCGTGGAGTTTGTGGCGTGTTACGCCGACTTGAACAATTTCAAACCCTTCAACGATCAATATGGCTATTGGCGTGGCGACGAGATGATTCGCTTGCTGGCCAACCTGTGCCAAGCCCATTGCGACCCTCGGCGCGACTTTGTAGGTCATGTGGGTGGCGACGACTTCATCCTGCTTTACCAGAGTTCCAACTGGCAAGTGCAATGTGAAGCCATCATTGCCGAGTTTGCGCAACAGGCCAGAGGCTTGTTTGACGAGGCGGCGCGGGAGGCAGGCGGCATCCAGGCAGATGACCGCCACGGTGTGCCAAGATTTTTTCCGCTCACCACGCTGTCCATTGGCGCGGTGATCGTCAACCACGACGAATTCACCAACGCCGAGCAGGTGGCCTCAGTGGCAGCACGCGCCAAGCATGATGCCAAAACGAGCGACAAAGGCCTTCAGATCCGGGTGAACAAGGGCATGCTGTTAGCCCACGTTTGAGAACGGACAAACAAGTTCAGGTCAGCGCAGGGCCAGCGACATGGTTGGCAGTCGGAACCGGTCTGCCACATCTCTCAACCCGCCAGCCTGATCCTGCAGGTTTTGCGCCGCAGCGGCTGACTCCTCAACCACAGCCGCGTTTTGCTGGGTGAGTTGGTCGAGTTGACTGACCGCCTGGTTGATGCTGGTCATGACTTGGCTTTGAGTCACGCTGCTGAGATGGATTTCACCAATGGCGGCTGACACGCGCTCGACCGAGTCAACGATGTAGCCCATGGTTTCACGCGCTTTTTGAACCTTCTGGGTGCCAAGTTCGACCTTCCCGGCCGACGCTCCAATGAGTGTCTTGATCTCGCGGGCCGCCACAGCCGAACGGTTGGCCAGCGAACGCACTTCTGACGCAACCACCGCGAAACCACGGCCCTGCTCACCGGCTCGCGCAGCCTCCACTGCGGCATTGAGGGCAAGAATATTGGTTTGAAAGGCAATGCCATCAATCACGGCCGTGATGTCCACAATCTGACGCGATGATGCGCTGATGTCTTCCATGGTCTGCATCACCTCGGACATGACGGCACTGCCCTGCGTAGCCTGCAAATTGGCTGATTTGGCCAGGGTTTCGCCCTTTCTGGCTGCTTCCAGAGACGTCCGCATGGTGGCAGCAACCTCCTCAATAGACGCAGCCGCCTGCTGCAAATAGGAGGCTGCCATCTCGATGCGGCCAGACAAGTCCAGATTGCCCGCAGCAATCTGCGTGGAACCTTCTGCCACACTGTGGCTGGCTGTCTGCACCTGGCGCACCAAAGCGTGCAAGGAGGTCTGCATGCGACCCAACGCTATCAGAAGTCGGCCAGCCTCATCTCTCTGATGCCCTTCAATGGGATGGGTCGAATCCAGCGAGGCGACGCGGTCCGCGGTATCCACCGCCTGTTGGATGGGCACATTGATGCTGCGAACCAGCCAGAAAGACAAAACGGCCCCAAGCAGCAAGGCGCACACGCTGAAAGTGACCAATCCCCAGCGCGCGGTCTGACTCAAATCGCTGATGTTGCGGGCTGACGCATCAATAAAGGCGCGTTGCGCATCGCCAAGTTGTTTCACAGCAGCCTGCAGCTCATTGGCGGTAGGGGGCATGAATGTCTCGGCATAGACCTTCTGAATGCGGGCGGTTAGTCCACTATCGCGCGCATCGGTGAGTTCTTGACGCGCTTTGGTGAAAACCTTGTTGGCTGCCAGCATACGGACCAACGTGGCGCGATCTTCCGGCGTTGTCAATTGCTGTCCCAACTGGGTCAACAAGGCAGCCACCTGATCCGCTGTCTGATTGATCTCAGGCATCAGAGCATCGCCAACCTGGGGCTCAGAACTCAAGGCAAACGCCTTGGACCGCGCCACATTGACCAAAATATCGCGCTGCAAATCTGACGCCAGGCGCTCGGTTGCCATGACCTCATTCACCATGCGCTCGGTGTCGCCAGAAACACGCTGCAGCGACCAGAACCCGATCGTCGAACCCAGCATGGCGACCGCCAGAACCAGTGCGAGAACAACTGTGATCTTGCGTGAAAACGAGCCTGTGGAGGCAGATAAACTCACGACATACCCGTTTGACATGGACAACTTCACTTTCGTGCTGACCGGCCCGCATTGGCAAAAAGGCCTAAAATCTAGGGAAAACCCTTGCTATCTTGTTTCATTTTTATGTCGTTCGTGTGACAACCATTCCTGCACTCGGGCGATGACCCAGGGCGCGTCATCAAGTGGCAGGTCGTGTCCTGCGGTCGGATGTAACTGCAAAGGACATTGCCAGGCAGAAGCCAGCGATTGCGAGCACTTGACGCTGACCAGTTGATCGAGTTCGCTGGCCAGCAGCAGGGTCGGCGTTGGGGGCTTGCCAACCGGCGCCTCAAAACGGGCTGCCGCCACCAACTGATGGAACGCGTTGCGACCGGACACCGGACAGTCACGGCGCAAAGCCAGCCAATGTGGCAATACGGCGACATCCTGACGGTTACTGGTCATGCGCAAAACGGCACGCTCAACCAACTCAGGCGGTGTACCCGGCCACGCCAGGCGCAGCAAGGTGGCGTAGTTGGCCGGCTTGAGCCGCTGGTAAAAGGGGCTGAAGGGCCGCATGCTGGTGTTGATCAGAACCTGGGCTGCGATGTCATGGCCGTGTGCCTGCGCCCAGGCAACGGACACCATGGCACCCAGCGACATGGCCAGCAGATGGTACGGGGGTGCGATGCTGCGCTTGGCCAATTGCACACGGCAATCTGCCACCATCGCCGCCACCTGGCGCGGGCTGGTTTGCTGGTTCAATCGTCCATTGCCCGCCATGTCCAGTGGTACCAGCATATCCTCCGGAAAAGCCTGTTGAAACTGCACTGCAAAGTCACCCCAGTGCCGGCTCTCCCGGGTCAGTCCGCGCAGCAATATCCAGGTGGTCATATTGCGTCAATACCAGTCTTGCAGCGCTTGGGCATGGTGCTGCGCCCGGTTCTCTGGCGTGGGCAGCCACAAACGGTGCCCACAGGCCGCACGCGACAAAAAGTCCAGCAGCAACTGGTGCTGGCGTAGCACCCGCTGCTGACGATGCTCGATCAGCGGATTGAAGATGCCGTGGCGCGAGAATAGTTGACGCGGGTTCTTCTTGACCCATAGCCAGGAACCCATCTCCAGCGTCAAGGGCAGAAACACCCGCTGCGCCTGCGTACAAGCCTGCAAGTACAAGTGATCCCAGATGTCACCATGGGCCAAATACTGCAGGCTTTGCGGCTCAATCACATAACGGTGATAGTTGTTGGACTGGACAAAAATGCTTCTGAGGGCTTGTATCTCCGCCAGATGCGCCATCGGCGCGCGCTTGTGCGCAAAGGGAAACCAGACCCGATCCTGGGCACCAAAACCGGAATGGCAGTCCACCGAGACACTGAAATCACGCGTCAGCAGTTCCGCACTCACCACCTCACAGACGGCCTGGTTTTCAATCTCCATCGCCATGCCCTGCGCGCCGCGGTACCACGGCAAACCCGAGCTGATGCGCTGCCCGCCCACCAAAAAAGGAACCGGGTCGTGCGCGTTGACCGGCGCGTTGCGCATCAGGTCCACGCCGTTGGGGTTGGCACGCGTGCCCAAAGCCATACCACCCGGGTTGACGATGGGCATGAACACCAGTCGCACGGTTTCAAGCTGCCTGTGCAACGCGCTGTCCCATTGCAGACGCATGACTAGGCTATGCAAATGGGCCATCACCACTTCAGCCCCGATGCGCTCCAGGCCATGCACACCACCAAAATAGCCTACGCCCGGCACCTGCAGGTCAGGGTTTCCCAAGGTGATGGCATACACCGGGTAATTGCCGCCGCCGGGCACACTTGCCCGGCACACCACGCGCGAATTCACCCAACCAGCACCCAGTTCGATGATGCGCTCCAGCGCATCAAGCTCGGGCAAGTCGGGCGCGCTCACAGCTGACGTGAGCCGTCAAGGTGTCGAAAAAGCAGCATGGTGCAGTAGGGTACGACACAGACGTGTCAAAAGCATGACAATTGAGCCCATCAACGCGAACCAGTCTACTGTCATCAATCTTTCATTCTGCCTTGATAAATTATGGCTCTGGCATCCACTCCAACCGGCTTTAACCATGCTCATGAAAGCAAACTTTTTCCGCCTGCTTGCCATACCCGCCTGCCTGCTCTGGGGCATCTGGGAACTGATCTCCTTGCAGCGCGCCCGGCTGCTGACCCGCCGTTGATGGTGCTGCTGCATTGACAGACCAGCGGATTCGCTGCGGTGGGGTCAGCACCCCGGCTCGCCTTTTCAAACCTTCTTGACCCTCATCTGCCGACTTTCAAGTTGCTTGAGCACCAAAAAAGTGGCGACCCCAATCAACCCTGCGCCAACCAGAAACCCGCCGTAGGCTATGGGCCAGGGAATGCCTTTGGTCATCATGGAAAACTCGGACATGCCACCCATGCCCGCCAAAATATTGATGGGCGTGAACACCACGCCAAACACCGTCAACTGGTTGATGCGCCGGTTCTGGTTGATATTGATGAAGCCAATGGTGGCATCCATCAGAAAGTTGATCTTGTCAAACAGGAATGAGGTGTGGCTGTTTAACGACTCGATGTTGTGCAGGATTTGTCGGGCATCTTCGAGCTGTGACGGCGACATGATCTTGCTGCGGATCAAAAAATTGATGGCTCGCTGGGTGTCAAGAATGTTGCCCCGGATGCGACCATTGAGATCCTCTTCTTCGGCGATATCGCCCAGGATGGCAGCGGCCTCCCGGTCGGTGATGGCCTCACTGAGCACTTGCCGCCCTACTTTGCCCAAGGTGGCATAAATGTCTTCGAGAGAGTCGGCTGAGTACTCCACATCCGAACCGTACAGGTCCAGCAGCACATCGGTGCTATCTGACACATAGCCGGGCTGGGTCAGGGTACGCCTGCGCTGCAATCTGAAAACCGGCAGTTCCTGGTTTCGCAAGGTGAAAAGCACCCCTTGGTGCAGCACGAAGCCCACTGGAACGCTGCGCGAATTGCCCTCGCGATCCAGCAGAAAGTTCGAATGCAGGTGGATTTCACCGTTTTCCTCGATGCGATAACGTGAACTTGCTTCCAGGTCAGTCACATCATCAGGGTCCGAAAAGTTCAGTCCGAAATGTGCCCCCACAAAATTGCGCTCAGCCCGGCTGGCACCCAACAGGTCAATCCAGATCGGCTTGAGACCTTCCAGGCTTTTACGGCCCTCGATGGGAATTTGCCGCAGACGCCCATCCACCAGCATAAAAGCATTGATCTGGCTCTCGTTGAAGGCTGGTTCCCGGTTGCCCGCCAGCAATTCCCGAAGCGCGTCGGAGATTTCCCATAGCACATCGTTTTGCCGCGCAGCAGGTATTTGCGCCCACAGCAAGACGGCGTCGTCCACCGGCAAGGTTTCAAGGATGCTGCCAATTTCGCTGGCTGACCGTTGGGCCAGCAGATTTTGCAACTCGACCAGGTGCTGGCGCTGAACCAGCGTCTCGACGATGGCCTGACGCGGCATGCTCTGGCTGTGGACCATGTTCTCGATCCACTTTTGCTTCTTTAGAAGCTCTAAGACTTTGTCTGCGGATACGGTCATGAGGTCCGCTGGTCAAGGGGTTTCAACTTCGGGTGTGTCGCATGAATTCGCTGTCCTGATCCCTGATCAGACTACGGTATGGCTTGGACCAGTCGGTCTGCCCGGCATGTGTCGCCTCGAGTATCTGGCTGTCCTCAAACTCCGCCTGCACCTGCACACACAGGGCATCGTCAGGGCCATATCGCCGATAGAGCTTGTTGAACAGCCGCTCCAAGTTGTCCAGATGTCTTGACATGGTGCTTGCAACCTTTCCGAGCATAAAACACCGTGATGTTAGCCATTGGGTAGCGCGTCCTGAAGGGAAATCAATGCCCCGTTGATCCACGGCAACAAGGCTTGAAAAGTTGCTTTGACGCCGCCAAAACAGGTGCCATTGTCATCAAAGCATCACATTTTGGGCGTAGAGGATCCTATGCAGGCGGCCGTTCTGGCGACTGGGTGGCCGAATCTGAGAGGCAATTGCAATGCTATGCTGGCATCCGTTATCAATCACGACAAGCAACATGCAAGATGGAACGCGCCTGGCTGCGGTGGATTTGGGCTCCAACAGTTTTCGCCTTGAAATCGGTCACGCAGCGGACGGCCAGTTTTGCCGATTGGATTACTTCAAAGAAACCGTGCGCCTGGGCAATGGACTGGACGAACAGTCCCGGCTCACCCTACAGGCCATGTCCAAAGGCTGGGACTGCCTGGGCCGCTTTGGTGAGCGCTTGCGGGCTTTTGCCCCCCAAGCTGTCAGCGCGGTAGCCACCCAAACCCTGCGCGAGGCCAGCAACCGTGATGCGTTTCTCAGCCACGCCAACGAGCTGCTGGGTTATCCGATCCAGACCATCTCGGGCGACGAAGAAGCCCGCCTGATCTACCAGGGTGTGGTGCAAGCCCTGCCCGACTCCACAGAGCGCCGCCTGGTGATTGACATCGGCGGGCGATCCACCGAACTGATTGTGGGCAGCGGCGCACACACGCAGCATATGGCTTCCTACCCGGTAGGCAGCGTGGTCTGGTCCATGCTGTATTTCCCTGACGGCGACCTCAGCGCAAGCGCTTTCGCCGTAGCCGAACAAGCTGCCAAAGACGTGCTGGCAGCCGCGTGTGCAACGTGTTCACCTCAACAGTGGGATGTGGCTTACGGCTCAGCTGGCACCGTGAATGCCGTCGTGGATGTACTGAGCGCCGCTGGCTGGCCCGCTGGTCACGTCAGCCAAGAAGGCCTGGACTGGCTGCTGGACAAATTGCTGCTGGCGAACCGTGCCGGGCAGTTCAGCATGATGGGCCTGCGCGAAGACCGCAAAGCCATCATTGGCGGGGGCTTGAGCGTGCTGCGAGCGCTGTTTGGGCTGCTGGGCATCACCCGGTTGGAGCAGTCGCTGGGCGGCCTGCGCCATGGATTGCTGATGGATTTGCTGCGCGGCAAAGCCTGATCCCAACCCGGCCTGCACTGTCGCCGCAGCCCATAAAAAAAGCCCGACCATTGGCCGGGCTCCTTTGCTGCCAACAGCGCATACGCTGCTGAACCTGCTTACATGTGGTCGATCATCACTTGCCCGAAGCCTGAGCAGCTGACTTGGGTTGCACCTTCCATCAGGCGGGCAAAGTCATAGGTGACTTTCTTGCTCTTGATTGAGCGTTCCATCGACTTGATGATGGCATCAGCGGCTTCGATCCAGCCCATGTGACGGAGCATCATTTCAGCCGACAGGATTTCTGAACCCGGGTTCACATAGTCCTTGCCAGCGTACTTGGGTGCGGTACCGTGGGTGGCTTCAAAACAGGCCACCGAATCGGACAGATTGGCTCCCGGGGCGATACCGATACCACCGACTTGTGCGGCCAGCGCGTCAGACACATAGTCGCCGTTGAGATTCAAGGTGGCGATGACACTGTATTCAGCCGGGCGCAGCAGAATCTGCTGCAGGAACGCGTCGGCAATGCTGTCCTTGACGATGATTTCTTTGCCCGTTTTCGGGTTTTTGAAACTGCACCAGGGTCCGCCGTCAATCAGTTCAGCACCAAACTCTTTTTGCGCCAGACCGTAAGCCCAGTCACGGAAGCCGCCTTCGGTGTATTTCATGATGTTGCCCTTGTGCACGATGGTCACGCTGGGCTTGTCGTTGTCGATGGCGTACTGCACGGCCTTGCGCATCAGGCGCTCGGTGCCTTCGCGCGACACGGGCTTGATGCCGATGCCCGAAGTGTTGGGGAAACGGATCTTGGTGACACCCATTTCCTCTTGCAGGAACTTGATGAGCTTTTTGGCTTTGTCGGACTCGGCTTCAAACTCGATACCGGCGTAGATGTCTTCCGAGTTTTCGCGGAAGATCACCATGTGGGTCTTGTGCGGCTCTTTCACCGGGCTGGGCACGCCTTCAAAATACTGGATCGGGCGCAGGCAAACATACAAATCGAGTTCCTGACGCAGCGCCACATTCAGCGAGCGGATGCCACCACCCACGGGGGTGGTCAGCGGGCCCTTGATGGACACCACGTATTCGCGCAGGGCCGCCAGGGTTTCTTCGGGCAGCCAGACATCCGGGCCGTAAATCTTGGTGGACTTTTCACCGGCATAGACTTCCATCCAATGGATTTTTTTCTTGCCACCGTAAGCTTTGGCCACGGCCGCATCCACCACCTTGATCATCACCGGAGTGATGTCAAAACCAGTGCCATCACCTTCAATGAAAGGAATGATGGGTTGATCCGGCACGTTCAACGAGTAGTCGGCGTTGACGGTGATTTTTTGGCCTTCGGCAGGCACTTTGATATGTTGGTACATGAAATTTAGTCTCCGTGGATGGATCAATGCTGGGCTCAGACACTGAGAATGAACCGCGCAATTCATTCTAGACGCAATCATTTACCAACTTCTTGCAAGCCAGAAGGTCTTGGCACCCAGGATACAGACAACAATATTGACCAGGCGACGCTCGCCAGAGTTGCAAGCCCATTGATTTACGTGAAAATGACACTATGAAAAACTTACTTGTGACCCTTTTGTGTTGGGCCGCTGCCAGCGCTGTGCTGGCCCAGGGCAGCCCTCAGATGGTTTTACCGCGCACCAAGATCAGCGCGGGCATGTACCTGATCGACACGCAGGTGGCGGCCACGCCTGAGCAGCGTGAAATCGGCCTGATGTTCCGACAGCAGATGCCCCAGGGTGAAGGCATGCTGTTTGTGTTTGAGCGACCAGGCGAGCAATGCTTCTGGATGAAAAACACCGATCTGCCACTGACCGCCGCCTTTGTGGCTGACGATGGCACCATCGTCAACCTGGAAGACATGAAGCCGCAAACCACCAACTCGCATTGTTCCGCCAAGCCGGTGCGTTTTGTGCTGGAGATGAACCAGGGCTGGTTCGTCAAAAAAGGCATCAAGGCCGGTGCCAAGCTCGGCGGCATGCCCCTTGGCGGCAAGTGATACTACCTAAACAGTAGCTACTAGCGCTTTATCCATAAGGGCTCGAGGCCTGAACTTGGGGTTTTGCCAAAAGGCTCACAAAAAAAAGCCACCGGTCCGGTGGCTTTTTTGTGACCATGCGGGCCGGATCAGGCCAAGTTGGCTTGCGCAAACGACCAGTTCGCCATCTTGTCGAGGAAGGTTTCAACAAACTTCTGGCGCAGGTTGCGGTAGTCAATGTAGTAGGCATGTTCCCACACGTCCACGGTGAGGATGGGTGTGTCGCCAGTGGTCAGCGGGGTGCCGGCAGCGCCCATGTTGACGATGTCGAGCGTGCCGTCAGGCTTTTTCACCAGCCAGGTCCAGCCAGAGCCGAAATTGCCCACAGCAGATTTGACAAACGCTTCGCGGAAGGCCGCGTAGCTGCCCCATTTGGCGGTAATCGCCGTGGCCAACGCGCCGGTGGGTTCGCCGCCGCCGTTGGGGGTCATGCAGTTCCAGAAAAAGGTGTGGTTCCACACTTGGGCGGCGTTGTTGTAGATGCCACCGCTGGACTTCTTGATGATGTCCACCAGCGTCATGGTCTCAAACTCGGTGCCTTTTTGCAGGTTGTTGAGGTTGACGACATAGGCGTTGTGGTGCTTGCCGTAGTGATATTCAAACGTCTCTTTGGAATAGTACGGGGCCATGGCGTCGATGGCAAAAGGCAGGGCGGGCAAGGTGTGTTCCATAAATTCCTCTCGAGTGTGTTGCGAAAAATCAAATTGTAGGAAGTTTCAGGCTTTTTGGGTCGGCAACCCTTAAATCAACCGTGCCGTCCATGAGGGTGGCCTGCAAAGCCTGCCCGGTGTGCGTCTGACTGGTGCGGGTGATGGCGTGCCCCTGCGCATCGCTGAGCCAGGCGTAACCGCGCTCCAGCACCAGATGCGGGTCGAGCAAGCCCATCCGCAAGTCGGCGCGGTCCAGCCTCTGAGTTTGTACCTGCAGGCCGCGCTGCAGCGCTACCGGCAACTGCGCGGCCAGCCGCTCCAGATGCTGCTGGCGCACTTGCAGGCTGTGGCGTGTGGCGCTTGGCAAACCCTGAGCGCAAGCCGTCAGGCGCAAACGCTGCCCCGCCAGTCTGCCGGAAGGCCGCCCCAGCCGGGCTGACACTGCATCCATCCGCTGGCTTTGCCGGTCCAGTTGCCGGTACAGCGCATCCTGCAGACGGCGTTGTACCGCATCCAGCGCACCCAGCCAGGCATCACGCGGCTGGGCCACCAGTTCAGCGGCGGCCGTGGGCGTGGGGGCGCGCAAGTCGGCCACAAAATCGGCGATGGTGAAATCGGTCTCATGGCCCACACCGCTGACCACGGGCACCGGGCTTTGTGCGATCAGGCGCGCCAGCGCCTCGTCATTGAACGCCCACAGGTCTTCCATGGCACCGCCACCGCGCACCAGCAGGATCACATCCACCGGTGGCGGCACGGTCACACCCCGCGCCTTTTTATAAGGAAAATCAGCCTCCAGCCCTTGCCCCACCTGCGCTAGCAGATACAAATTAGATAGCGCCTGCATCAACTCCGCCGGGGCCTGGGCACCCTGCACCGAGGCCGCTGCCAGCACCACCGGAATGTGTGGCACCCGCCGCTGCAGCGCGGTAACCACATCATGCAGCGCAGCCGCACCCAGCGAGGTGACCAGCCCGATGGCGCGTGGCATCACCGGCAAGGCGCGTTTGCGGCTGGTCTCAAACAGACCCTCGGCCTCCAGCTTGGCCTTGAGCTGCAAAAATTGCTCGAACAGGCTGCCCTGGCCGGCGCGGCTCATGCCTTCCACAATCAGCTGCAGGTCGCCACGCGGCTCATAGACACCGAGCCTGCCGGTCACTTCCACCAGCTCGCCGTCACGCGGCGCGAAAGCCAGACCGGTGGCGGCGCGTTTGAACATGGCGCAGCGCAGTTGGCCCGAGGCGTCTTTCAGGGTGAAATAACAGTGCCCGCTGGCCGCACGGGAAAAGCCCGACAACTCGCCGCGCACCGCCACCGGGTTAAAGCGTGCCGCCAGCGCATCTGCGATGGCGCGGCACAGCGCACCCACTTGCCACACTAGGGGTTTTTCCGGTGTGTTTTTCATGTCAAACATGACAAAACCCCCTTGACAAAATCCTTTTATCAAGTTTTGTAAAGCCAAGTCGTCCACAGTTTGCTGCAAGTACCCAGTGCCCTAAAAAAATAGCGACGCCTCCCGGGTTTTCGTCAAAGGTCATTGATTTCATTGGTTATTTTGCTGCCTATATTGTCATCAACGTGTCAGACGCCAGTCTGCATGCGGCTCGCGAGCACTTCTGCAGGCGGTTCTCCACAAAGTTATCCACAGAAATTGTGCGCAGCCAGCGCGCAGAACGGTCAAAGGGCTGCGCCATAATTGCCCGGCTCATCTCTTCCGCGGAGTCCCATTTTGTTTTCCATCATACAAGCCGCAGGCTGGCCGATCTGGCCCTTGATTGCCTGCTCCGTCCTGGCGCTGGCGCTGGTGATCGAGCGTTTCATCAGCCTCAAAGTCTCCAAGGTCGCTCCACCCAAGCTGCTTGACGAAGTCATGGCTGTGACCCGCAATGGCGTGCCCGGGCCGGATGTTGTCAGCCAACTGGAAAAAAGCTCGGCCCTGGGCGAGGTGCTGGCCAGCGGTCTGCGCCTGCTGACCAACAACCCGCGCTGCAGCGACGAAGAATTGCGCGCCGGTATGGAAGGCACTGGCCGCCTGGTGGCGCACCGGCTGGAGCGCTACCTGAGCGCGCTGGCCACCATCGCCTCGGCCGCGCCGCTGATGGGCCTGTTTGGCACGGTGGTCGGCATGATCGAGATTTTTGGCTCGCAGACACCCACTGGCGGCAACCCGGCACAGTTGGCACACGGTATCTCGGTGGCGCTTTACAACACGGCGTTCGGTTTGATCGTGGCGATCCCGTCGCTGATTTTCTGGCGCTACTTCCGGGCCCGGGTGGATGACTATTTGCTGACGCTGGAACTGGCTGCCGAGCATCTGGCACGCCACCTGATCAGTTTGCGAAAATAAGCCATGAATTTCCGCCCCCGCCCCAAGGAAGAGCCCGAGATCAATCTGATCCCGTTCATCGACGTGCTGCTGGTGATTTTGATCTTTTTGATGCTCTCCACCACCTACAGCAAGTTCACCGAACTGCAATTGCGCCTGCCGGTAGCCGATACCGAGGCCCAGCGCGACTACCCCAAAGAAGTGCTGGTCTCGGTCAGCAGCGAGGGCACTTACAGCGTCAACAAGGTGCCGGTGCTGGGGCGCACGGTGGCCGAACTGGCTGACGCGCTGCAGGCAGGTGCCAAAGCGGGCAAGGATTCGGTGATCATCATCTACGCCGATGCCGCCGCCCGGCACCAATCCGTCATCACCGTGATGGAAGCGGCCAGGCGCGTTGGGTTGACGCAAATCACCTTTGCCACCCAATCGTCCAGTGGCGCCGGCGGCGATTAGCCCTGCAGCAGGGCAGCCGCCTCCAGCCCGATGCGTGCGGTGTCAAGACTGAAGGCACACTCCGACCCGCCGACCGTCTGAATTCGCAACCCGTCGCACCCGCCATGTCTGCACCTTCGCCCACGCCCGCCTGGCAGCAAACCCTGCTGCGCGCCTGGACGCAGCGCGGGCTGCTGGCCTGGCTGCTGTGGCCTCTGTCTTTGCTGTACGGGTTGCTGATCGCTGCCCGCACCGGGCTTTACCGCTGGGGTATTTTCACGGCGCAACGCGTGGCCGCACCGGTGGTGATCATCGGCAATGTGGTGGCCGGGGGCGCAGGCAAAACCCCGGTGGTGATCGCGCTGGTGGAACATTTGCTGCAGCGCGGCATCCGGGTCGGGGTGATTTCACGCGGTTATGGGCGCAGCACGCCCGGCTGTCAGGAGGTCACCCGCCAACGCACCGCGCAAGAGGTGGGCGACGAGCCTGCACTGATTCACCGCCGCACCAGCGCGCCGGTGTTTGTGGCCAAACGGCGCATCGAGGCCGGACAAGCCCTGCTGAAGCGCCACCCTGGCACCCAAATCATCCTGAGCGACGACGGCCTGCAGCACTTGGCGCTGCATCGCGACCTGGAGATCGGCGTGTTTGACGACCGGGGCGTGGGCAACGGTTTTTTGCTGCCGGCCGGCCCCTTGCGCGAGCCCTGGCCGCGCAAACTGGATCTGGTGCTGCGCTCGGGCACCCTGCCCGCCTTTGAGGGTTTTCGAACGCAGCGCAAACTGGCCGACCACGCCATCACAGCCACTGGCGTGCAGGTTTCGCTGGCCAGCCTGACCGATGCGCCAACCGCGTCGAGCGAGACCAACGAGGCCACCAAGCCGCTGCTGGCGCTGGCCGCCATCGCCCAGCCAGAGGTTTTTTTCACCATGCTGCGCGCCAAGGGGCTGACACTGGCACGCACCCTGGCGTTGCCTGATCACTATGATTTCAAGAGCTGGTTGCCAAGTGAATACAAGGGCTACAGGCTGATTTGTACCGAAAAAGATGCAGTCAAGCTATGGCCGCTGTGCCCCGATGCGCTGACGGTGCCGCTGATTTCAGTGCTGCCGAATGAGTTTTGGGTAGCCTTTGACCGCCTCACGGATGCCCTGCTGAACCCTGTCCAACCCACCTGAGAAGTTATCATCACGCCATGGACACACGACTCATTGAACTGCTGGTTTGCCCGGTCACCAAAGGACCGCTTGAATACAACCGCGAGACGCAGGAGCTCACCTCGCGCAGCGCCCGCCTGGCCTACCCGGTGCGCGACGGCATTCCGATCCTGCTCGAAAACGAAGCCCGCACCCTTACAGATGAGGAACTTGGTCTTTGACTTTCACCGTTCTGATCCCTGCCCGTCTGGCTTCCACACGTCTGCCCGACAAGCCGCTGGCGGACATTGCGGGTGTGCCGATGGTGGTACGCGTCGCACAGCGCGTGCTGTCTATCGATGGCACGAAACCGCGCGTCGTGGTGGCCGCAGACAGCCGGCAGATCGTGGCCGCCTGCCAGTCGCATGGGGTGGATGCGGTGCTGACCCGCGCCGATCACCCCTCCGGCTCGGACCGGTTGGCCGAGGCCTGCGCCCTGCTGGGCCTGGCGGATGACGAGATCGTGGTCAACGTGCAGGGCGACGAGCCGCTGATCGACCCGGCGTTGGTCTCTGCCGTCGCCAGTTTGTTACAAAATACGCCGGAAGCCCAGATGAGCACTGCGGCTCACGCTATTGACTCTGTAGCGGATTTTCACAATCCCAACGTGGTCAAGGTGGTGCTCGACGCGCAGAAAATGGGCCTGTACTTCAGCCGCGCGCCCATCGCCTACCCGCGCGACGCGCCAGACCGGTTGCCGCACCCTGCCCCGCTACGCCACATTGGCATTTACGGTTACCGGGTTGGCTTTTTGCGGGCCTTTCCCAGCCTCAGCCAGGCCCCGATCGAATTGACCGAATCGCTGGAACAACTGCGTGCGCTGTGGCACGGTTATCACATCGCCGTACACATCACCGATCAGGCGCCTGGCGCGGGGGTGGACACGCCCGAAGACCTGGCGCGTGTCCGGCAACATTTCGCTGCGCTAGCCCCTGTGGCGTAAGCCATTCCACAGGGATCGCATGCTATTCTTGGGTGTTAATGTGTCAGACTGTTGGCCCGTCACAAATGGGTGCCCGAACCGCTTTCAATTTTTATAAAACCTCCCGAGGACACGCATGAAACTGATCTTGTTGGGCGCACCTGGCGCTGGTAAAGGCACCCAAGCCACCTTCATCTGCCAGAAATACGGCATTCCGCAAATCTCCACTGGCGACATGCTGCGCGCCGCCGTCAAGGCGGGCACCCCGTTGGGCATACAAGCCAAACAAATTATGGACGCAGGTGGTCTGGTCAGCGACGACCTGATCATCAATTTGGTGAAGGAGCGCATCGCTCAGGACGACTGCGCCAACGGCTTTCTGTTTGACGGCTTCCCGCGCACCATTCCGCAGGCCGACGCGATGAAGGCTGCCGGTGTCAAGCTCGACTATGTGCTGGAAATCGACGTGCCGTTTGATGCCATCATCGAGCGCATGAGCGGTCGCCGCTCGCACCCGCCATCCGGGCGCACCTACCACGTCAAATTCAACCCGCCCAAGGCGGAAGGTGTCGATGACGTGACCGCGGAGCCGCTGGTGCAGCGCGCCGACGACCAGGAAGAAACCGTCAAAAAGCGCTTGGAAGTCTATAGCGCCCAGACCCGCCCGCTGGTCGATTACTACAGCCAGTGGGCCGCCGCCGAGCCCGCCGCCGCCCCCAAATACCGAGCCATCAGCGGCACCGGCAGCGTTGAAGACATCACTGCACGAGCCTTTGCTGCGCTGATGAGCTGAACCACCGATTCCGGTTCTGCAAAGCCTGATGCCCGCGAGGGTGTCAGGCTTTTTTTATGACCGATGCCAGTGTGGGTGGCTATGGCAACCCTCAGGGAAGTGCCTCAACAGCCCATCAGTTCCAGCATCAGCGCCACCCGCGCTTTCACCGGCGACAAGCCGCCCGAGTCGACAAACTCGCTGCCCGCCACCGGCAGCACGCGACCATTGGCGCAGCGGGTGGATCGAACCACTTTCACCCCCGCCTGTACCGCCCTGCGTAACGCTGCCTCCAGACCCTGGTGCAGCGTGCCGTTGCCCGTGCCCGCCACGACCAGTCCGCGCAGAGGTGCCACGCCGTCACAAGGGCGCAGCAGGGCATCAACCACCTCGCCGCCACACCCGGCATAGTTCATGAGGATCTCGACGCGTGGCCAGAGATCTGCTTCAGATATATCTTTGATAGCTACCCGCGCTTTATCCATAGGGTCTAGAGGCCAATTTCTTATCAATCTGACTTGCCCTTCTTCCATATAGGCCAATGGGCCAGCATCGCCTGACGTGAAGGCATCGAGCTTATAGGTGTGGGCCTTTTGCACCTCCAGGCCGGTGTGCACCGTGCCCGCGCACACCGCCACTACGCCATGCGCGCCCGAAGTCAGGGCCACGGCCACCGCGTCCATCAGGTTTTGCGGACCGTCCGGGTTTTGGGCAGAGGCGGGCCGCATGGCGCAGGTCAGCACCACAGGCTTGGCGTTGATCAGTTCACGCGGCAAAACCGCGTGCAAAAAATAGGCGGTCTCTTCCAGCGTGTCGGTGCCATGGGTGATGACAACCCCCGTCAGGTCGGCCTGCGCCAAGTGGTACGCCACACGCTGCGCCAAGGTCCGCCAGATGTCAAACGACATGTCCTTGCTGTCCACCTGCGCCACCTGCTCGCTGAGCAGCTCCACCCCTTGCAACACGCTGCGCAAACCCGGCACGCTGGCCAGCAGCTGCGCCACGCCCACCTGTGCGGCGGTGTAGCCGATGTTGTCTGACGCGTTGCTGGCCGTGCCCGCAATGGTGCCCCCGGTGCCCAGCACGACGATATTTTTTGAAATTTGATCAGATTCCACTTGCGAGCTTTCAAAAACTGATTAAAAATACAGTTACTGGACAAGAAAACAGTGTTTTTAATGCCAGTTATGTTTATCCCCAAGCCACCACCAGGAGTCATCATGCTCAACCGCCCCAAACTGACAGACCGCCAGCAGCAGATTCTGGATCTTATCCAGAGTGCCATCGCCCGCACCGGTGCGCCGCCCACACGGGCCGAGATTGCCACAGAGCTGGGCTTCAAATCGGCCAACGCCGCTGAAGAACATTTGCAGGCCCTGGCGCGCAAAGGGGCGATCGAGTTGGTCAGCGGCACCTCGCGCGGCATTCGGCTGCGCAGCGATGCCTTACGTTCCATCAATGAGTCGCGTAGCGCGCAGTTGGCCTCGCCCCTGGCGGCCTTGGCGCAATTGGCTTTGCCGCTGATTGGCCGGGTGGCAGCAGGCTCACCGATCCTGGCGCAAGAGCATGTGGACAAAACCTATTACGTCGAAAGCAGCCTGTTCCAGCGCAAGCCGGATTACCTGCTGAAGGTGCGCGGCATGTCCATGCGGGACGCAGGCATCATGGACGGCGATCTGCTGGCCGTGCAAACCACCCGTGATGCCAAAAACGGCCAGATCGTGGTGGCTCGTCTGGGTGATGAAGTCACCGTCAAACGCTTTATGCGCAACAAAAACACCATTGAGTTGCACCCCGAAAACCCTGACTACCAGACCATTCTGGTCGAACCTGGCGAGCCTTTCGAGATTGAAGGCCTGGCCGTTGGCCTGATCCGCAACACCATGCTGATGTAAGCCACTAGATCCCCCACTTGCCCGTTTTGCCAGCCAGCCCCTCGTCTCACCCCGTCCGTGAAAGACCGCACCATGAACAACGCGCTCAACACCTCCCCTGTCATGAACTCGTTCAAGGTGCTTTGGCAATGGCTGATGGCCAAGCCGGGGCAACCCTTGCAACCCCTAACCACGCCAGTGGCCCGGCCCAAGTGGGTTGGCGTGCCAGCGCTGGCCAAAACCCCCATCCTGCGCACCCCATCCGAAGAGGTGCACGCGGTCAGCAACACAGCAGCGCCAAGCAGGCCAGTGCGCGTGCTACAGGTGATGGAAGCTGGCCAAAGTCCGACGCAGTCAGGGCGTTTGCGCATTTCGGGGCGCATGGCTGATGTGTGCGCCGAACTGGACCGACTGGCCGCCCGCGAGGCGCTGCAGCACTGAGCGGCAGGCCTGGGCAAACCGCTTGGCCAGCACCTTGGCCAGCGCTGTTGGTGGTACTGCATGTGGGTAAATGTTGTTCATTCCCGATACTGCAGTCAGTCAAGCCGACCGAGCCAAGGCACAATCGGCGCCATGAATATTGTGATTTTGGATGACTATCAGGATGCCGTACGCAAACTGGTCTGTGCGGCCAAGCTGGAGCCCTACCAGGCCAAGGTTTATACCAACACGGTGAAAGGGCTGGGGCAGTTGTCGGTTCGGCTCAAAGATGCCGACGTGATTGTGCTCAACCGCGAGCGCACGCATTTGCCGCGTGCCGTGATTGAAAAGCTGCCCAAGCTCAAGCTGGTAGCACAAACTGGTCGCGTTGGCTCGCACCTGGATGTCAATGCCTGCACCGAGCGCGGCATTGCCGTGGCCGAAGGTACTGGCTCACCCGTGGCACCGGCTGAGCTGGCCTGGGCGCTGATCATGGCGGCCATGCGGCGCCTGCCCCAATACATTGGCAATCTCAAGCATGGAGCTTGGCAGCAGTCGGGGTTGAAGTCCAGCGGCATGCCTTCGAATTTTGGCCTGGGCACCACCTTGCGAGGTCGCACCCTAGGCATTTGGGGTTATGGCCGCATTGGTCAACTGGTGGCGGGTTATGGCCGGGCGTTTGGTATGCGGGTGCTGGTCTGGGGCCGTGCGCCCTCGCGCGAGCGCGCCGTGCTCGACGGCTTTGAGGTGACCAGCACACGCGACGAGCTGTTTGAACAGTGTGATGTGCTGTCCCTGCACCTGCGTTTGAACGAGGAAACGACCGGCCTCGTCAGCGCCGAGGATCTCGCCAAAATGAAGCCCACCTCACTTTTTGTCAACATCTCGCGGGCTGAGCTAATCAAGCCGGACGCGCTGCTGGGCGCACTGAACCGAGGCCGCCCCGGCATGGCGGCGGTGGACGTCTACGAGTCCGAGCCGATTTTGCAAGGCCACGCCTTGCTGCGCCTGGAAAACTGCGTGTGCACACCGCACATCGGTTATGTGGAGCTTGACAGCTACGAGATGTATTTCGGTGCCGCCTTTGACAACGTGGTGAATTTCATCAAGGGGCGGCCGACCAACATCGTCAACCCCGGCGCCTTGCAGGTCAGGCGCTGAACTGACGCAAATTTGCCTGCCAGCGTCGCGCAGGTGACAACCGGGTGGTTTTCTGTCGCTAACATGGCAGGTGATGAATGACCCCACCCTGACCCTCGAAGAGCGTGCCGCCATCAACGCCGGACGCTGGTTTGCCAGCCTGTCACCGTCACTCAAACACGACATCCTGCGCTGCGCCTATGTCAAGCGCTACCCAGACGGTGAGCTGATCACCGCCCGGGGCGACCAGCCGCAGGAGTGGCTGGCCTGCGCCAAAGGGGCGGTGCGGGTGAGTTCCACCGCCATCTCCGGCAAGCTGATCACGCTGACCTATGTCGAGCCTGGCATCTGGTTTGGTGATGTGGCCATTTTTGACGGTGACCGCCGCACGCATGACGCCTACGCGCACGGCGACACCACCACCCTGTGCGTGGCCCGAGCCGATTTCACCAAGATTCTGGCGCAGCACAGCGAGTTGTATGAAGCCCTGCTGCGCCTGCACGCCCGGCGCATCCGCCAACTCTACGGCTTGGTGGAAGACCTCAACACCCTGCCCTTGCGCGCCCGACTGGCCAAGCAGCTGCTGCACCTGGCGCGCTCTTACGGCGTGCTATCGCTCAGCGACGCGCCTGAAGTTCGCATTGGCCTGCAACTGGCGCAGGAAGAGCTCGCCCAGCTGCTGGGCGCGTCGCGCCAGCGCGTCAACCAGGAACTCAAGGCCATGGAGCGCGAGGACACCATCCGCATCGAAGCCGGCGGCGTAGTGATACGCAACCGCGAGGCCCTGATGCAACTCACCCAACTTTGAACTGACCGCCCCGCCATGAGCAACATTGACAACTTTTCAGGTACCCGCGCGGTACCACCGAGCCAGACCTTTGACGAAACCGCGCTGGTAGCCTGGCTCACGCAAAATCTCCCTGGTTTTACCGGGCCTTTGAGCGTCGAGTCGTTTAAAGGCGGCCAATCCAACCCCACCTACAAGCTCATCACCCCCGGCCAGACCTATGTGATGCGCTCCAAACCTGGCCCCGTGGCCAAGCTGCTGCCGTCTGCCCACGCGATTGAGCGCGAATTTGCGGTGATGACCGGCCTGGCGGGCACCGACGTGCCCGTGCCGCAGATGCTGTGCTTGTGCGAGGATGAATCGGTGATCGGGCGGGCGTTTTACATCATGTCCTTCATGGCCGGGCGCATTTACTGGGATCAATCGCTGCCCGGCTTGACACCGCGTGAGCGGGGCGATATTTACAACGAGATGAACCGCGTGATCGCCGCGCTGCACTCGGTGGACTACACCGCCGTCGGGCTGACGGGCTACGGCAAACCCGGCAACTATTTCGAGCGCCAGATTGGCCGCTGGAGCAAGCAGTATGTGGCCTCCATCACCGAACCGATTGATGAGATGGACCAGCTGATGGCCTGGCTGCCCAGCCACATTCCGGCCATGGCGCGTGATCCGGCCATGGTCAGCATCGTGCATGGCGACTTTCGCATGGACAACCTGGTGTTCCACCCCACCGAGGCGCGCGTGATTGCCGTGCTGGACTGGGAACTCTCCACACTCGGGCACCCGCTGGCCGATTTCAGCTACCACTGCATGGCCTGGCACATCACACCCGGCGCGTTTCGCGGCATTGGCGGGCTGGACTTGGAGGCGCTGGGCATACCCGCAGAGGCCGACTACATCCGCCAGTATTGCCAGCGCACCGACCTGACCACGCCGGAGCAATTGACGCAGGACTGGGCCTTTTACATGGCCTACAACCTGTTTCGCATGGCCGCCATCCTGCAAGGCATCGGCAAACGCATTGAGGCCGGTACCGCCGCCAGCGCGCAAGCCATCCAGGCGGCAGCCGGGGCATGCCCCCTGGCGCAGTTGGCCTGGCAGTTTGCGCAGCGCAGTTGATATTCATTTGATAGCTGCCAGCGCTTTACCAACAAGGGTTAGAGACTGATTTTTTATATGAAAAGTTATTGATTGCCCACCACCGCGAGATCACCATGGACTTTGACTACTCCCCCAAGACCAAAGAACTGCAAGCCAAACTGCTGCGCTTCATGGACGAGCACATTTACCCCGCTGAAGGTGCCCACCACGCCGAGGTCGAGGCAAACACAGCCGCAGGCAAACGCTGGACACCGCTGCAAACCATAGAAAGCCTCAAACGCCAGGCCCAGGACCAGGGCCTGTGGAACCTGTTTTACCCGATGGACAGCGAAGAGGCTGGTGGCATCGAGGCCGGTGCGGGCCTGACCAACCAGGAATACGCGCCGCTGGCCGAGATTATGGGTCGGGTGCCGTGGGCCAGCGAGGTGTTCAACTGCTCGGCACCCGACACCGGCAACATGGAAACCATCGCCCGCTACGGCTCGGACGAGCACAAACAGCAATGGCTCAAGCCGCTGCTCGAAGGCCGGATGCGCTCAGCGTTTTCCATGACTGAGCCCAATGTGGCCTCCAGCGATGCCACCAACATCGAAACGCTGATTGAGCACGACGGCAACGACTACATCATCAACGGGCGCAAATGGTGGATCAGCGGAGCGGGTGACCCGCGCTGCGCCATCCATATCGTGATGGGCAAAACCAACCCGGAGGCCGACCGCCACACCCAGCAAAGCATGATTCTGGTGCCCGCCAACACGCCGGGCGTGACGGTGCTGCGACCCTTGAACGTGATGGGTTACGACGACGCGCCGCACGGTCACATGGAAATTGCCTACAAAAACGTGCGTGTGCCCGCCAGCAATATCCTGCTGGGCGAAGGCCGGGGCTTCGAGATTGCCCAGGGTCGCCTCGGGCCGGGGCGCATTCACCATTGCATGCGCCTCATCGGCCTGGCTGAGCGTGCGCTGGAGCTGATGTGCAAACGTTCCTCCATCCGTGTGGCGTTTGGCAAGCCGATTGCCGCACAAACCGTGACCCAGGAACGCATCGCCGAGGCGCGCTGCAAGATCGATATGGCGCGCTTGCTGACCCTCAAAGCCGCCTGGATGATGGACGTGGGCGGCAACAAGTTCGCCAAGAACGAAATCGCCATGATCAAGGTGGTGGCCCCCAATATGGCGGGCGAGGTGATCGACTGGGCGATGCAAGCCTTTGGCGGTGGCGGGATGTGCGACGACTATCCCTTGGCCTATGCCTACACCTGCGCCCGCACTTTGCGCTTTGCGGATGGTCCGGATGAAGTGCACCGCAACGCGATTGCCAAGCTGGAACTGCGCAAATACGGGCGCTCACCTACCCAGGTTGGGCAGGCCTGACCACAATTCATTGATATCCGGAAAATTCCACTGCGCCGGGTCTTCGCGGCTGATGATTTTCTCCAGCGCGCTGGGCGTCGACAAATCCACCATCACCGGCACGATGCGCATGTTGGATTTGGTGGAAAAAAACACCTTGATCAGCGGCATGGTGAGTGACTTGGCCGACTGCTCGGTCACCACACCGATGCGCCCGGATTTGAGCCGCACGAGCGATCCCACCGGGTAAATACCCATGCTTTTGACAAACGCCTGAAACACCTTGGGGTCAAAGTGGCCCTTCCATTCGGCCATGCGGCGCAAGGATTCGGCCGGGTCCCAGCCAGATTTGTAGGGCCGGTTGGAGGTGATGGCGTCGTACACGTCGCACACGGCAGCCATCTTGGCATGCAGGCTGATCTCGTCACCCTTGAGCTTTTCGGGGTAACCGCTGCCGTCCATTTTTTCGTGGTGATGCAGCACCACGTCCATTGAGATGGCATCCACACCGCTGCTGGCCGCGAGCATCTTGTAGCCTTCGGTGGGGTGGGTACGCATGATGTCGAACTCGGCATCAGTCAGCTTGCCGGGCTTGTTGAGCACGTCTGTGGGCATGGCCACTTTGCCCATGTCGTGCAGCAAGCCGGCCATGCCGCAAAGTCGGGTTTGCGCCTCGTCCAGCCCCAACTGCTTGGCCAATGCCACCATCATGGCGCACACCGCCACGGAGTGCAGGTAGGTGTAGTCGTCGGCCGTCTTGAGCCGTGCCAGGCTGATGATGGCCCCCGGGTTGCGCGACACCGAGTCAGAAATGTCTTCAACGAGCTGACGCGCGCCGCCCACGTCCACCGCCTTGCCCATGCGCACTTCTTCAAACATCGACACCACAGCCGCTTTGGCTTGCAGGCAAATGCGCGCGGCGCGCTCCACCTCCTGGCTGGCGGCAACTGGCGCTGTGTCCTGCGGTAATTTGGGCGGGGTAACTGCGACAGCCACTGGCTCGGGCTGGGCAGGGTTGCTCTCCACCTCACTGACCATGTCAACACCGACTGGCACATCCAGACCGAGGCTGCAGTCAATCATCACTTCCTTGATGCTGCTGGCCAGAATCAACGCGATGTCATTGGGGTCTTTCAGTACAAAGCCAGTACGCCAGAACGGGTGATCCATCCAGGAGCCACAAAACTCCTTCAGATGCATCCCCAACTGCAGTTGGTCAACATGGATACGTTTGAGCATGATTTCTATCTTGTCAGCGCCAGGGCAGCGCTGGTTTAAAGGTCAGTCCGTGCGGATCACCACACCCAACTGACGCAGGTAGTTTGCCACATCCGGTTTCAACCCCCCGGCCAGACGCGCCTTCTCGGCGAAGTCGGCTGCCGCTGTCAGCTGGCCTTGCGCCGCCAATGACACGGCCGCGCCGAGCATCCAGCGCGGCTCATTCGGACGCAGCTCCAGGCTTTTCAAATAGGCCCGCACCGCCTCGGGGTGACGGCCCAGACGCTGCGCCACATTGCCGCGCAAAGCCCAGATATCAGCCACACCCGCGAGCGGGAGCTCCAGCCGGGAAAGCATCGCCCAGGCATCATTGACCTGGCCCTGTGCCAATGCCATGCGAACGTACTCACGGGTCAGAGCCGCGAGCGCCGCGCTGTCGCCGGCGGGGGCTTGTTCGAGCCGGGTGATGGCCGCTTGCAGCAAAGCGATGGCCTCTGCCCGGCCGCCCAGATTCCACCGCTCTTGCGCCTGTGACAACACTTCCTGAAGGACAGGCCGGCGCAATTTGGGGGCCTCGGCAGAGGCGGGTGCGGCAACCGGCGTGGCCGCCCTGGTTTGGCTGGTGACCATGCTCTGGGTCGTCGGGCCGGCTCGCGCTGCCTGCCTGAAGGATGAAAACTCTGTCGCTTCTTTCAATTGCCCCACAGGCGTCCTGGCGGCAAGCCCTTTGGCCGGGAGCTGGGCCACTGCTGGGGGCGGCGCAGGCACCCGCACAGGTACACGCACAGCGGCGGCTTTTGACGGTTCACTGCGCACGGCGGCTTGCTCTGGCACCGGTGCCGCTGGTGATGCGGGTACAAGCACAGCGGCAACAGCCTCTGCCACCTTGACAGGTGCCGCCACAACATCAGACACGACTGACTGTGGCGCCAGGGCGACCGGAGTCTGGGGTGAACTGGCAGCGCCAGTGAGGGGCGCAGATGGCGCAGGCCATGCCGCCGCAGAGTCTG
Organism: uncultured beta proteobacterium; assembly: GCA_903905735.1. Taxonomy (GTDB): domain Bacteria; phylum Pseudomonadota; class Gammaproteobacteria; order Burkholderiales; family Burkholderiaceae_C; genus Rhodoferax. The sequence continues at coordinate 68,369 of CAIVHU010000231.1, read as the reverse complement.
CAACAACCTTACCGGCCGGGCTCTGATGGAACCACCAAAACACAGCGCCCAACACAAGAACCAAAGACAACATCAGGACGAGCACCCATGGTTTGCCATACCGCTGCGTGGCGACCTTGTTTGACCGTGTCCCCACCGCCAGCGTTCCCGCAGTCAGGCCGCCACGCGTTGGTGGTGTTGAGGCATCGGCAGCGGTCTGGCCCGCTTGGCGGCTGTCCAGATCGCGCAGCATCTTGTTGATCACACTCATGATATTTCCTTGCGCCATAGCCAGGCTGGCAACCATCGGACCCTCGTTTGGGTCATGCGTGCCTGGCTACGCAGTCCGGGCGTGTCGGCGGCAGCCAGGCGCACGTGCGCAGCGGTGACACGATGGGTGTTTTCGCCGTAGGCCAGCATCAGACACTTGTGCGCCAGCACGTTGACCAGCCGTGGTACCCCATCGGTCACAATCGCCATCAACCGGGCAGCCGGTTCCTGAAAAAGCTGGGTGTCCGTGGCCTCACTGGCAGCAGCCACAGTCAAGCGGTGTTGCAGGTACAGCGCCACATGGTCCGCGCGCATGGGGCCCAGATACTCGCTGAACGTGATGCGCTGCAGCAGTTGACGGATCTCTGGGCGGGCCAACTTGACATCCAGCTCGGGCTGGCCCAGCAGCACCAGTTGCAGCAATTTCTGTTTTTCGGTTTCCAGATTGGACAGCAGGCGCAGGCTCTCGATCGAGGCCAGCGGAATCGCCTGCGCTTCGTCAATGCACACCACTACTCGCCTGCCCTGCCGGGCATGTTGAAAAAGGCATTTTTCCAGCGAGATCATCAGCATGCGCCTGCTTTGCCCGCTTTGACGGCGCGCGCCCGTCAAGCTGGCCGGTGCAGTATCCACCCCCAATTCCTGCAGCAAGGCCATGAGCAAATCGTCCGGCCCCATGTCCGGGTTGGGAATGTAGGCGGTCACACATTCGTCATGCAAGGTTTTGAGCAACTGGCGGCACAGCACGGTCTTGCCACAGCCCACCTCGCCGACGATTTTCAAAAAGCCTTCCCCACTTCGCAGGGCCACCAGCAGCGTGTTCAATGCGGCCTGGGCACTCTCATGGGGGTAAAAGAAGGCACTGTCAGGCGTGATGGAAAACGGGAACTCCTGCAGTGCAAAGTGGCGCAGGTACATCGCTGCGCGCTACTGCGCCGGGTGTTCGACCACCTGGCCGTCGATGCGGATCACGCGAGCCCGGGCTGCGTCCATGTCATCGAGCGCCGCGCGGCTGCGGCGGTTTTGCTCATCCCAGTCGTCCTGGCCACGGATGATGGTGGGCTTGATCAAGACCACCAGCTCTTTCTTGCTGCCCGTATTGGCCTTGTTGCCCAACAACGATGAAAAAATCGTGTCGCTTGATCCAGGCAGACCGGACGAACTGCGGTTGGACTGAATCTGCATCAGCCCGCCGATGGCCACAATCTTGCCGTCCTGAATGCGTACCAGCGTGTCTGACTCGTTCACCTCGCTGGAAGCCAGCGGGAAGCGATAGGTCCCCACACTGCCCAGGTCCAATTCACGTGTTTTCTCGGTCACCGTGGTCACTGACGGGTGCACGTGCAGGGTGATGGTGTTGCCATCGTCGATCTGCGGCGTGACATCCAATGAAATTCCCGAGAAAAACGGTGTCAAGGTGATGTCAGGCAGGGTCGTCGTCGGGTTGGTGGTATTGGTACTTGCGGTGTTGGACCCGCCGGTCACACCGGTGACAAAAAAGTCATCGTTGCCCACCTTGAGTACCGCCTTCTGGTTATTGAGTGTGGCAATACGCGGGCTGGACAAGATTTGTACGTCACCGCGAGTTTCCAAGAATCCAAGAACCGCCTGAAAGCCTTCGGTGGCAAAAGCCAAGCCAAATAGACCAGCACCAGCAGTGGGCAACGCAACCCCATTTGCCAGTAAAGCACCCGTAGCTGCTGTAAAGCCGGGCAAATTGGATTGAACACCGTTTATCAGCGTGTTGCTGGTGTTGTTGCCGCTCAAAACGCCAAAAGCACCCGTGGAATTGCCACTGTTTTTGAGTGCTGACCAGTCAATGCCGCTTTGAAAGCCATCACTCAGGCTCACCTGGACGATCTTGGCCTCCAGCATCACCTGACGCTCTACAGAAATTTGCGCAGCCTTGAGGAACTGGGCCACCTGGCGAAGTTCTTCAGGCATGGCCCGAACCGCCATGATGCCGGCCTGCGGGCTGGTGACCACACTGCGGCCTTCACCACTGCCAATCATCCCCTTGATGGCACCGGTCAGCTCGGACCAGTAGTCCGTTTTTGAACTGGTCGATACTCGGCTGCTTTCGGTCTGCATGGAGCCTGAGGTAGTCGCGCCGCCGTTGCTGCTGCCACTGGCATTGCTGGTGCCCGACGACTGACCATTGCTGCCTGACGACACACGCAGATCACTGTTGCCATTGCGCTGTGAATTGGGGTAGTTGATGGTAAAAATCCGGGTTTGCAAGGTGGGTGCGAAAACCGTGATGCGCCTGCCATCCATCCTGAAATCGTAACCATAGACATCGCGAATGGCCTCCAGCGCTTCTTTCACCGTGACACCACGCAGCGTGACCGACAAGGTGCCCGACACATCCGGGTGCATCAGCATGCTGTAGCGGGTGTCGGCCACCAGGGCCAAAAACACCTCACGGGCTGGCGCATTGTTGACCAGCAAGTCGATTCTGGGTTCTGGCGGCATGGCGACGGCAGGGGGCGCGGGGTCTGACAAGGCATCCGCAATGCTGGCCGGAACAGGTGCGGAAGCTGCACCAGCAGCGGCTGTGGGCATGGGAACCTCGGCCCGAATGGCATCGCTGACACTTGGCGTGCGCAAGGGGCGATCGGTAGTGCAGGCTCCCAATAAAACGGCGGCAAGCAACACGCCAGAACGGGCAAGGCTTTGGCTGCTGGGCAGGTAAAAAGGGACACACTGAGGCTTCAAAACAAATTCGGTCATGGCGAGTTCTTCAGGTTTCATGGGTAAGACCTCACGGCATCTTCTTGGCGGGGCGCACCAACACTGGGGCGGTAGTCGGTTTCTTCGAATCAACGGATACCGTAGCGGGGTGGCGCTGCACACCGCTGAACACCTGGATCTTCTGCAACCGACCACCCTCGCGCAGCCAGACTTCGGTCTCGGAGATGCGCTCAATTCGGGCCTGCCCAATGGTTTGCCCGGCGGCGTAAAGGCGGGTGCCATGCATGAGGTAATGCACACCCTGGCGTGTCAATACCGAGATGCTGCCAAGCTTGAGGGTGTCTTCATGCTGGGTGACACCCGCCTCTGACAACCCGGCCGCAGCCGGGGCCACGGTGGGGTCGCGCAGCGATTGGGCTGATGCGGCAGTGGCAAGCCAGACAAGGCTGCACAGCCCCAACCTGCACGATGCCTTTAAAAAAACCGTCTCCGGGCGAATGGTCATGGCGCTGTCTCTCCCAGCAGAAACAGTTGCAGGGTCAGCTCGGGCTGCTTCTGCTCCGATGACAAGGTCATGACACCCCAGCGGGCATAGGGCATGGCCGACTCCAGCGAAGCCACATAGCGCATCAAGTCAGGGTAGGCTCCAGCCACGGTGATGGTAACCCCCTGGCGCGTCAGCCCGGCAGGCAAGCTGCCAGCGCCGTTGCTGTTGCCCGGTCCGGCTGACTCAGGCGGCAGCGCAGCGGTGCTCACCAGGGTCAGGCCGGCATGTCGGCGCAACAGCTGCACCAAGGCCTGCGCCAGAGGCGCTGAATCCACCGTGCCCGGCAGACGTTGGTGCACTGCCTGGTTGACCTGGTCGAGCTGCGCTTGGGTGGCTTGCAGCTCAAGACGTGCTGCCTCATCGGCATCGTTGGGCTGTGCACTGATGCGCAGAGTATCGCGCAGGCGCTGCAACTCGTTGTTTTGCTTGTCCATGCGCTGAATCAATTGCTTGTACGCGGTCTGCGCGGGCGACAGCCACAGCGTGTCAACCAATGCAAAACAGCACACCAAAATCGACAGGAAAAGGAAAACGCGCTCACGCAGGCTCAGGTTATCAATGCGCGCCATCTGCGCCTGCCACTGCGCCTTCATGGTTTTGCCCCCGTATTCGCTGGAGTAGAAGTCACCACTTTGCTCACCAGGTTAAACGACCACATGGGCGGCATGCCATCCGCTGCGCCCGCAGGTGTCGGCGACTGGGCTGTACCAGGTGCAGCCGACACCAGAACATGGGACGGCTGGACGCCTTCCACCTTGACAGTATTCAAGGTCTGCCCCTGCAGCAGGGGGCTGGTGGCCAACTTGCCCACCCAGTCATTCAAAGCTGCAGGCTCCAGGGTAAAACCGCTGAGTTCGAGCAACTGGTCATCGGTTTTGATGTGTGTCAGCCAGGCCACCGCAGGAATGGTTTGCGCCACCATCCCCAAGCGTGCCGAATGGCCCTGGCCTGGCTCAAACAAGCCCTGACTCAAAGCCGCCAACACGCTTTGGCGCTGTTGCAGCTCTTGCCTGCGCTGCCTGAGTTCTTGCATGGCGGCCGATTCACCCTGGCCTGCGCTGGCTTTGGAGCGTTCCAGAGCGGCACGCAAATCATCGAGTTCTTTGGCTTGCGCCGCCAGGGTGACTTGCAGGCTCTCAGAGGCTTTGTTCAAATTCCAGATCCAGGCCGCCCCCAAAACCCCACCCACCAGCAACACCACGGCCAGTGCCTGCGCCAGCGATTGGGCGGCAAAACGCTTTTCCGTCTTGCGCAGAATGGGTAGGCACAGATTGATTTGTTGCGGCATGGTGTTGGATAACGTTTGCAGGCTGGCTACAACGTCGAGCCCTCCGTGCGCAACAACACGCCCAGCAATGGCAGGCACGTGGCCAGATCATGTGCACTGACCGGGCCCAGCCCTGAAAAAACCGGCTTCAGGTCCAGCGGTACCACCACCTGACCGAGTTGGCGGGTCAGCCAGGTGGCCAGCTCGGCGCTGCGTTCACCGGCAAACACCCGCACACCCGTCAAAGGCAGGCTGGACCAAGTTCTGTCCCACACATCCAGAGAACGCTGCACCTCCAGCACCAGACGCTGGGACTGGTCATCGTTGGCGGGCATTGCGCCATACTCGGCAGACGAGGTCGGCGCATCCACCAGGAAATCGCTATCCAGTGAGATATCACCCGAGCCGTAGGCCGGCACATACTCTTGCACCGGCGTGAAACCGTCAATGGGTGCGTCCACCGCCACACCCTGGCCCCAGGTGCCGGTCAAAAAACCGTCCGGCACATCAAAGCGGCGGGTGTAAAACAATTCTTCGTTGGCGCTGATGGTCAACACCGCCTGTTGCCCTTCGGCCAGGATCAGCGCTGCACTGGCGCGCTCCAGCGAGCCATCACGCATAGCCATCGCGGTTTGCAGATTGCGCTGGGCGGTTTCCTGGATGTCGATGACCGACACGCGGCAGTCCAGTGACGCAGCAAAGTCCAGCGTGGTTTTGACCACCACGTTGGTCGCCGCCACCACGAACGAGTGCCCGGCTCCGGCACCTTTTTGCTGGCCGTCACCCACGCGCATCACGTCGATGGTGACATCATCCACATGGGTTTGCAGCATCTCGCGCACTTGGTAACGCGCCGCGGCGCGCAGCTCTTCCACAGGCACATTGGGGGTGTCTATCTGCAGCAACTGATATTGATCAGACCGCAGCATAAACGTTGCATCCACACCCTTGAGCCCCAACGCCTGCAAGCGCTGCTTGAAATGGTTGTCATCATCCAGACCCCGATGCTCCACACCTAATGCCAGCACATCAAACGAGCCCCCCTCCAGAGGCTTGGCGTGAACATACGCCAGTTCCTGCCCGGACCAGGACAGTACCCACTGGTTGGTGGAAAAGCTGCGTTGCCACGGCCAGCGCATGGTTACTGGCACCGCCGTGAAGGTTGGAAAGAAAAGCGGGAGTTGGCAAGCATTTCTGAGTTGAGGAAGGTCGGATGTATCGCTCTAATTTTAATAGCTATCTGCCCATGATATACAAGGGCTAAGGGTCAAAAAAGCCCAAAGAATCTAAATCAGTAGTTTTCACGTCGGTAAATGATGGGGGATTTTGACCCATAAACACCGAAGGTTACGCGAGCGCACGGCAAATCGTCATACAAGCCAACGGCTCCCGTCTGACCATCACAGTTACCCCAATTGCCCAACAGATAGCTGGGTACCTGCAAAATGATGTCTAGCCACCCCTGCTGTTGCGATGCGGGAAACTGCATGGTGGACGTGCCTGCCGTCAACGGACTGACCAGAGTGGGCACAGCGCTGCTGCTTTGCAACTGGTTTTTCCCGGTGGCCAATGGGTAAAAATACAAACCAGGCGTGCCCGTCGGTGCGGCACCCACACCCAGCGTTTGGGATGCAGGCACGCTCTGTGCCGTGCAACTGTCGTCGGTGTTGTTCACAAAATAGCCACCATTCCAGTACTGGGCTTGCAACGGCACAGGTAACGCCAACCTCTCAGAGCCAAAAGCATTTTGCAAGCGCAGGCGACCAAATCGCATTTTGGAGCCAGCGGCTATGCGCTTGGACGTACAGGTGCCATTGCTCGTGCCTACGGCATCTGCTGTGCAGTTTGTCGCGCTGGCAGCCATGTCACGATTGATCAGGTTGGCGGTGTCAGTTGCATTGAGTGGCAACACTTCTAAACCGATATCCAAACTGTCGTAGGTGCCGTCGGGTGTTGCGAGTCTCGTGAAACCGGTAGCCACAAAAGGATATTCGCCGGTAGCCCAGACCGGCGAACCCAAGCCTGTCAAGCGTGACACGCTCAGACTGACACCATTGTTGGCATTTTCAAGTTCGGGCACCACTGTGGCACCGGCAAAGGTACCGCTGAAGTTACTGGTCTTGCCACCTGCAGAGTTTTGAGCCTGAACCGTTGCCAAGGCTAAAAAAGGCTGGCCCATGTAAGTGAAAGTGCCACAACCTGGCGCAAACGACGACGAAACCACAGCAAAATGATCCGGCATGAAGCGCCCGATATGGCTGCTGGCCAATGCATTGCCAAAATTGCAACCGTATTTACCATTGCTGTTAAGGGTGTTGGAGTAGCTGCCGACCACACAATCCCCGCCAGCCTGATCACCAGACGTCACCGTGAAAGTGTCGTCATACACGCCCTCCACCATGAAGCGGAAATAGCCGACTTCATCGTAAGTGAAGCTGCCACTGGCCCCGTTACCAGTGGCAACTGATGCTGCACCAGAAAAAGCTGGTCCACCGGACAATGTCCCGACTCCGGGTACGGCACGGCCACCGGCAGGCACACCCGGCCACTCCAGCAGTGCCACATTGGCCTTGGGTGTGCCGTCATAGCCCACCTTGTTGGTGTCGGCCGTCACGTTGAACGTGGTACCCGCAGCCAGCACGGGTGTCGCCGAGGTACTCAATCCGGTGCTATCCGCTTTGGCGTTGGTTGAATAGACCGATGAATAAGTCAATGGGCGTATGGTGAAGTTGTCCGTTGAACACGCTGGCGCGGTGCTACCAACCTGGGCGCGCACCCGGACATTACGCGCAGCGTTAACGTAGTTGAACGTCACTGTCTTGCGTCCACTGTTGCCAGGGGCAAAAACGACGGGGGTCGCCGTTGTCAACCCTGCGCTACTGGGGCACGCGGACGTGCTGGCATCCACCAGATCAACATTCACACTTCCTGTGTACGTGGTGTTGATATTGGTGCCCGAGCCCATGGCCAGCACATCGATATTGAAATTGGTGCCCACCAGCTTGGTATAGATGCGCGTGTGTGGTGCCGCGCCTGACTCAACTGCATCGAAGGCGCATGAAGCCGCAGCAAAATTCATGTTGCAGTTTGACACCCCATTGACCTTGCAAATGGTTGGGTTGGTTGCCAGCGGAGACGCGCTGGTGGTACCCAATGTGACGGTACCAGCTGTACCGTTGCTGAGTTGCCGCGTCGTGATACCGCCGCTGAAACTGAAGGTTGCCCCGTTGACCCAACTGGCTCCCGTAGGTGTTGACAGGTTAAGCGTCACATTGCCGGTATAAAGCGTGCTGCAAGCAGCATCCAGGCAAGCCTTGATGACCACGGTTTCAGGGCTACAGACCGAACCGGAACCATCATCTTCGATTTGAATGTGGTCATAGGCCCCGGAGCATGATCGGCCCAGTGTCATATCCGCCTTAACTTCTGCAGCGGACAACTCATAGTTGTACAGCTTGACTTCGTCAATCATGCCGTGAAAGTTGCGTGCTGAGATCAGCGTACACCCAGTATTTGTACCGATATCGCCACCTATATAAAAATCGCAATTGTTCGTCGCCAAAGTGCCTTTCCATGTATTTTGGCTACCGTCGAGCACCCCGTTGATATAGATGCGTTCACGGCCACCGGTTGCCGATGAATCCATGGTGATGGCCACATGTGTCCACGTGTTCAATGGAATAGTGGTGTTGGATGTCAGGTCGGAGTCCTGCCACCACCAGTACAGCTTGCCGGAAGGATTGATGTGGAATTCGTAATTCACGTCATTCGACAGTATTGAGTACAAATCACCGCCCGGATAAGCCGTCGGATAAATCCAAGCTGACGCAGACAGCTTGTTGGTGTATTGAAGCAATGGATTGCTGGACACCGTCACCACAGCATTGCCATCAAAATTGCCAGCATTGCAAAAGCCACCGACAACCGAGGGATTTTGCGAGGCGATGGTTGGGCTCGGTGAGACCGAATTGGTGGTAGTTGGCAACGATGTTGTCACCCGCCGCCCTTGCAAGCCGGTGCCGCCGCTGTCCAGGACCTCGCCCGCAGCACCTGTCCAGGAGCCTGCGGGTTCATCCATTCGAAAGTCGGTTGTAGCGGCAGGAAGCACCAGTATCGACGCGCTGGCATTGGTGGCACCCGTTGAAACTGCCGTGTTGGTATACGACCCTTGCGCCAGCAAATTCACTGCCAGCGTCAGTTGAGCATTGCCACTGGCAGGTATGGAAGGCACAGTCCAAGTGATCACCTGTCCAGATACCGACACGGTCCCCAGCGTTGGCGCGCTCGCGGCATAACTCAAACCGGTTGGAAGCGTGTCAGTGACAACCACATTGCTCAGTGGTGTCGCAAAAGAATTGCTGGCAGTGATCAAGAAAGTTACAACATCACCCACCACCCCTGCTGAGCTGCTGGCAGATTTCGACAAGGTAGGCGCTGGCGGTACCAAGGTGTAAGACTGCCCGGTGAAACTCCCGTTTCCAACACCCACACCGCCCAGCGGCACACTGGCAGTATTGACGATGGAATCATCATCGACCAATTTCAGTGTCAGGGTGCCGCTGCTGCCCGTCCCGGTAGTCACTGACACGGTGTAGCTTGTGCCGCTACCTGTGACCGAACTGATGGCTGCACCAGTCACTCCACCGGCTTGCACCAGGGAAAAGTCTGACACATCGACTCCGGTCACTGTGGTATTGAACAGTACCGACCAGGACACCGTCGAATTCGCCGAAGTCGGGTTGGTACTAGCGGTGCTGATGGACGAAACTGCTGGCACTGGATAACAGACTGGGGTGGAGCTCACTTCACTGAGCGACCCCAGGTTCGATCCACTGGCCACGCCAACGATTGCCGAGGTACCCGACAAGGTGATGTTGCCGGCAGCCAACGGCGCAGAGGCTGTGGGATGCACTTGAATGCCCTGCCAGGTCAACGAATTTTTACTCGTGCTGGCTGCCGTCACAGAAAAATTGATTGCCGTCGCTGAAATTGATAGCACCGCCACTGATGTACCAGTTGCTATGTTGTTGACATTATTGTTGGCCGTGGAACTGCCAGTGACCAGAACCGTGACCGCACTGGCGGTATTAAACTCAAATCCTGCCGGAGCATTCAAGACAATGGTTCCAGTATGGATGTCGCCGGCACTGACCTCCGTGATCTTCGGCCCGGTGATTGCTGTCCAGGTACCTGCAACCGCACAACCAGGCGCGGTATTTGATGCGATTGCACTAGCCCCTGTCGCGACGGTAACGCTGGCACTGTGAACTAAGTTCGCGAACAAGCCAAGAAATATCAATACGATAGCTACTCGCGCTTTATAAATAAGGGCTAGAGACCAATTTCTCATATTTTCCTGAAATGGCTAAACGCAAATTTGACCCGTTGTTTTGAATGTTTCACAAGAGGTTGTGGCGGAATTTTCATTCTACGATCTGGCTCTCAATGCTCGACGGTCGCACTCATGCTGCGCTCCACATAGCCCACGCTACCCACGGTGGCACCACCGCCTGGCTTGGCCGTTGAGGTGATGGTGTAGATGTTCACCGACACAGCGCCCTCAATATAGGCTGCCGATGCGCATGCGACGGTGACCGTGAAACCGCCATCGAATGTTGTCGCCAAGGGAGTCGATGCAGCGCATGATGCCCCCATCGCCTTGGCTACGCCCCACTCCAGCCCGGCGCGAGCCGCCCAAAACGCCCGCGTGCCCTGCACGTCCTGCGCAGAAGTCAGCTGCTGTGTATTGGAAAAAGTGACCATGAACGCGCCCAAAGCTGCCAAAACAACCACCAAAAAGATAGCAGCAATCGCAGCGAAACCGCGGCCTCTAAGGCCTTTGACATTCGGAAAATAAACCTGCTGCCTCATGGCGTATTACTCACGTGCACTTCGTGCTGCAGGCTCACCGTCTCGCCCGTGTCCGTCAACTGCAACTGCATGCTGACCAGAGCGTTGCGCTGCAGGTCCGACCCGCTGTAATTGAAATTGCATGCGCTCACCTTGTTGGCCATGACCGCTGCACTCGTGACTGATGCACCCGTGACCGATGTCGGGCAGACGCTACTGGCTGCCAGCGGCAGCGTCAGCACCTGGCGATATAGCGTGCCACTCCCGTTGCCTTGGGCGTTGGTGCCAGGTGCACCAATGCACACATAGCGCACCACCTGCTCGGCAGCGGCAATCACATGAAAGCGGTTGTTGGGCGATGCCAGCGGGAATTGCTTTGGAGGATTGATGACGATGACGCTCTCAACCGGCGAGCCCGACACGCCGCTGACGCTGGTCACCACCGAGGTGTTGTCGCCTGCATACGCATCAGCGCCTGGTATTCCTAGGTTGTAGACGGCAATGATGTCACCTGCGGCTATTTGTTGATCGGTCGGCAACACCGCGTTGTTTCCCAGCATGTTGAAGCTGCTGTCGGCCACGGTGAAGTCAAGCACGGCACCGCCACCACCCACCTCGGCCCGGTAACGGGCACCCGTCTTGGTCGGGATGAATTCCACGCACTGACTACCGGCGCTGCGAATGCTGTTGGGCAGGGCATTGCGAATGTCGCGCGCCATGCGCCTGACGACCGTATCCGCCTCATCGGTCAGACCAGCCCGGCGCGCACTGGCAAAGTAGGCATCGATCGGGCTCTTCATGAACACCGCCACCATGCCGCCAATCACGCCCATCAGGACGATGACCATGACAAGTTCCACCAGCGTGAAGCCGCGCTGGGCAGACCGTGGGACAAAGTGCGTAATCATGGTCAGTAGTTAGCCCTGTAGCCACTCAAGCTAATGGTGCCACCCGGCCCGGTGACCGACACCGTGATCTTTTTGGCAGTCACGCCGGCAAGATCAGTCGTGGTTGCAACGGTGACCGCAGGCGATATGTTGTACGGCGAGAGTCCCGGCGTAGTGGCTCCCACCATATCCACGATGCCCGAGGTTGTGGTGTAGTTGTTGTAGTCATCCACACAATCAAATAGATTCCGGGTCCCGCCGGCCGAAAACCCCAAGGCCGTGCTGCCAGTGGGCTTCGCATATTCCTTGAGCAAAATCTCTTCGAGCAGCGACTCGGCAATAGCCACCGTCTGCTTGCGCACCATCGGGTCGGCACTGAATTTGACCGTGGTGTTCATCACCGACAAGATGCCCGCCAGTCCGGCGCTCACCACCACAATGAAGATGATGAGTTCAATCAGCGTGAAGCCGCGTTGTGACCTAATCATGCACATAACCCGTGGCGGCTTCAACGGTGATGTCTGTCGTGTTGGCAATGGTGACCTTGACTGCCGTCGTCTGATTGGTGCCACCCAAACCGGAATACTGGAAAGCCGGGATCGACCCACTCAGACCACTACCACCACTCGGGGTACTGGGCGGTGCCAAGTCAGTATCGCAAATACCGTCGGGCGGGGAGTTGGTATCGATAGTGAAGGTGACGCCGGTCGGATTCAAACTCACGCACACCACACGGCGCTGGGCAATGGCCGCTTTTTGGGCGTAGCGCAACAATGACAAGGTTTCGTCGTGAAAACCTCTGGCGTTGAAGTCACCGGTATTGAGAAGGCGCGGTGCAGCAAATACAGATAGCACACCCAAAATGACGATGACCATGATCAGCTCGATCATGGTGAAGCCACTTTGGCGGTCGTTGCCGCCATGCGGATGGATGCTGGCGCTGATATCCGAACGAGACATGTGCATACGGTTAATAGCGACGCTCTAGCAGTTAGCCAGGGGGCATTTTTGTACGTTAAAAGTCTTTCGGTTCATGTTCCCACACTCAATTCCGTTTTGAACAGGGCACCAGACTGGCGATTTGATACAAAAAAGCCGCTCGAAAGCGGCTCCTGGATTCATGATCCTGATTACCCCAATCCAGTAGCTCAGTTTGTGCCGGTTACTGGATAGGTAAGTGTTGTGCCGTTCACATCTTTTGTGACACCAGTCGCTGAACCATCACCATAAACTACTGTGCACGTACCGCTGACTCCAACAGCTACTGCGGTATCAGCCACCAAGTTGACCGTTCCCTGTGCTGCAGTTGCCGCAAAAAGGGAGAGCGTTACCGCAGGGCTTAAGGCAGCTCCAAGATCAGAACACTTCGCCACCGCAGTGCATTTGGTGTTTCCACTAGCGGCCGATTTGATCGAGCAAGCCGCGTAATTAATGGCATTAGCCGAGGCCAGGGCACCAGTAAAACCAGAAGCCGCAGCCTTATTGGCATCACTCTTCAAATCCACAAACTTAGGCAACGCCACCGCCGCCAGAATGCCCAAAATCACGATCACCATCACCAGCTCAATGAGAGTAAAACCGCGTTGCACTTGTTTCATGTTGTCCACCTTAAAAAAATCGGTTCGTTGTAAATCAAATCCGCTATCCAAAACCATAGCACCAACAGGTGAAGTATAGACACTCAGCGCCATTCAATCCACTAAATAGGTGCCCCAAAGGTACCTTTCCTTTGGGACCAACTGTAAAACGCCTGGTGCACCCGTGACGTCAAACCAAATCAGCGGGTCGCTGCTGGGGCTGTCCAGCCAGAGGCCATCCAGGGGCAAGTAGCCAACACAGGCGCAACTGTCCACAAAAACCCACGAACCCGGCGGCACCGAAGCGGATTGGGTCTTGCTCACCACCCCAAAATAGTTGCCAGGTTTCTGCTTGACCAGTTCAAAGGGATTGCGAGTGGGTGGCGCAGTTTGCGCTTTGGTGGGCAACACCTGCCGCCTAAGATGGTCAATCACCAACGCCGTGCGCAAGGTGCCAACTGTTGATTTGATAGCAGCCAGCTCGCTCTGGCCCTGGACCTGACGCACATATCGCATAAAGACCGCCAGCAAAACCATGATCAGCACTGCCATCAACAACCACTCAATAGGCCGTCGCAAACTCAGGGTTTGCAAGCGCGCGTTGGCGCTGTGCGCCATACCTAACCCCCGCCCTTGCCCATAGCCGCCTGACCCATGTTCCACAGCGGCAGAAAGACACCCAGGGCCAGCAACAACACCAGCACGCCCACGATGGCCAGCAAAATGGGCTCAATCGCAGCGGACAAGCCTTTGATGTTGTAGTCCGTCTCGCGTTCATACATGCCGGCAATCTCGAACAGCAGGTTGTCCAATTCTCCGGTTTCTTCACCCACTGAAATCATCTGCAACACCACGGGCGTGAAAACGCCCGTGGCTGCGGCGCAACGCGAGATGCTTTCGCCGCGCTCAATACCGTCTCGCATCTGCTCGATGCGACTGCCTATAAAGGCGTTGTCCACGGTTTGCGCCACGACGGTCAAGGCCTGCACCAGTGGCACGCCGCTCTGACTGGACAGCGCGAAGCTGCGGGCAAAGCGAGCCAGGGTCGCTTTCAAAATGATCTCACCCACGATGGGCAGCTTGAGCTTGCGCGAATCCCAGTTGTAGCGCCCAGCAGGCGTGCGGATATAGCTGCGCACCAGCATGCCAACACCCACCGCAGCGGCGATCAGCAGCGGCCACCAGGCCAGCATAAAGGACGAAAAACCCAGTAGCCCGCGGGTGATCAGCGGCAGTTCGGCATGAAAACCAGCAAACACCTTGGCGAACACCGGGATCACAAAGATGTTCAGGATCATCACCGCAATGGCCATGGCAATCATCACGAACACCGGGTAACGCATGGCCTGCTTGATGCGTTCACGCACGTCGCGCTCAAATTCCATGTGCTCGTTGAGCCGCAAAAACACCTCAGTGAGTTTGCCGGTCATCTCGCCCACACGGATCATCGAGATATAGAACGCCCCAAAAATGTCCTGGTGCCGCGCCAACGCGGCCGAAAGTTCACGTCCTTGGTCCAGGCTGGAACGGATGTCTTTGAGCAAATCGACCATCGCGTGTTTGGTGCTGGAGGCTTCCAGTCCGGCAAAGGCCCGCAAGATGGGCACCCCGGCTTTGTTCAGGGTGTACATCTGGCGTGAAAAGATCAGGATGTCCTCCACCACCACCGCAGGACGGCTCAGGCGCTCGAACCAGCTGTCTTGCGTGACTTTATCTTTGGCGGATTGCGTGACTGCACCGATATGCACCGGCGCCACCCCCATGGCCAGCAGTTGATCGGCCACACTGTTTTCACTCAGGGCATCGAGTTGCCCCTGAACTGCCTCACCCCGGCTATTGCGACCCCGCCATGCATAAGCTGCCATAAGCGCCTGAATGCCCCCGGTCAGTCAAGATCTTCCACGTCAAAACCGATGCGCAAGGCTTCGGCCAGCGAGGTGCGCCCTTGGCGAACAAGTTCCAGCGCATGAAAAGACAGGGTGTAGCCCTTCATGCGCTCACGCGCGAGCCTCATGAAAGCCGCCGGGTCAGAGCGGGACGCGGCCTGGGTCAGCGCAGCGTCCATCTCAAGCAACTCATACACGCCTTGGCGGCCCGCGTAACCGGTGCCATTGCAAGACGAGCAACCTCGCCCTCGCATGGAGACCACCGTGCCGACATCATCGACCATGCCTGCCAGCCAGGACAGCTCTTGCGGCGTGGGTTGGTGAGGCTGGTTGCACTCGGGGCAGTTCAGCCGCACCAGCCGTTGAGCGATCACGGCCTGCAAAGAGGTCGCCACCATGAAGGGTGGCACGCCCATATCCAGCAACCGGAAAGGTGTGCTCATCGCATCCCGCGTATGCAAAGTTGATAGCACAAGATGCCCGGTAATGGCGGCCCTGAGGCCAATTTCAGCCGTTTCTTCGTCGCGCATCTCACCGACCAGAATCACGTCCGGATCCTGGCGCAGACAAGCGCGCAGCACACGCGCAAAGCTCAGGTCAATCTTGTCGTTCACCTGCACCTGAGTCAGGCCAGGCATGCGGTATTCCACCGGATCTTCGACCGTGATGACCTTGAGCTCGGTCGCATTGATTTCAGACAGGGCCGCATACAGCGTGGTCGTTTTGCCCGAACCTGTCGGGCCGGTCACCAGCACGAGACCCGAGACGCGACCAATCACCTCACGGAACCGCCGCAGCATCTCGGCTGGCATGCCAATGTCATCCAGCTGCTTCATGCCCGCACCTTGTTTGAGCAGGCGCATGACAGCAGATTCACCGTAATTCGTGGGTAAAGTCGAAAGCCGGACATCGATCGTGGTGTCTCGCAGGCGCACGCTGAATCTACCATCTTGCGGCAGGCGTTTTTCAGAAATGTCCAGTCCGGCCATGAGTTTGAGTCGCTGCGCCAAGGCACCGCCAATGCGCTTGTCGGCCTGGGTTTGGGTTTGCAAGACACCATCGACCCGCACGCGAATCTGCAGGCCGGATTCCTGCGGCTCAATGTGCACATCGGATGCCCCCACCTGCATGGCATCTTCAAACAGCGACTGCAACAGCCGCACCACGGGTGCGCCCTCAGTGCCGACACTGGCGGTGAGTTCGCCAAAGTCAACCGCGTCACCCAGATCTTTTTCCAAGGCACGGGCCAAGCCACTGATTTCCTCAGTGCGGCGATAGAGCCTGTCAAATGCCAATGCAAGCTGACTCTCAGGCACTGCCGCAACGGAAATCGTCCGCTTGAGCAACCGTGTCAGCTCGTCATACGCAAACAGGTCCAGCGGGTCAGCCAGCGCCACCAGAAGCATGTCGCCTTTGTCTTCCAGCACCAGGGCGCGGAAACGTCGCGCGGCGGATTCCGGCAGGAGCTTGACCACATCGGCACGAAACGGGAAGGTTTTGAGGTTGACGAAAGGAATCCGTAGCTGGCGCGCCAGACCATTGGCCAACAGCTCTTCAGTGATCAGCCCGGTTTCAATGAGCAGGCGGCCCATCTTCTTACCGGTCTGCTTCTGCAGCACCAGCGTTTGCTGCAACTGCTCTTGAGAGATCAGGCGCTGCTGCACCAGCACGTCGCCCAGCCGCAGCTTCTCAGGGCGACCCGGCAAGGAGGGTGAAACTGCTGCGGTTGGTGAAGTCACGGCCTGATTCATACCCGCAAACGCTCCGGATTAGTGCAAATGACGGGGTTTGCGGCCCCCGCCGTGGCCCATGCCGCCAGAGCCACCACCCGAACCACGTGGCGGCTTGCCAAGTTGCAGGGAGTTGACCAAGTCATCAAAACGCTGGCTGAACAGGCTGTCGATAGCGGCCACCACCCCACCGAGTTCGGCACCATCAAAGTGCCGCTCCATCAGGTTGACCACATCCTGCACCAGCAAATCACGCTGCACCTGCATGATGGAAGCCGGGTCGGGTCCGACAAACAGCATGACAAAGTCATCCCGCGACTCGGCATCGGACGTTTCATCATCTTCTTCATCATCATCAAATTCGGTGTCGTAAAAAGTGACCTCAATGGCAGCACCGGATTGGGCCACGTCGTTGAGATTCATGCACATTTCGTCTAGTGCCTGGCGAAAGTCATCATCCCCTTCAACGGTCCAGCACATCTGCAGAAGGTGCTCCTGGGCATCAAATTTAATGCCTGGCTCGTCTTCATAAAAGCTGCCCGACGCCGCAGCCAAAGATTTGGCACCAGCGTATTTCCAAAGCGGTTTGAGTGCGTCTTGCAGGTTGTCAGGGGTCACATCCGCACGCAAGGCCACTTGGCCATGCACATGGATTTCAAAAGGGGCGTTGTAGCGTGCCATAGGTCTGGAGTTTAAATGGTGCCGAGACCGGAACCGCGTCCAGCCTCTAAGTGTTTGATTTGATTGAATTAAATTTCTTGTCTGAAAAAAAGTATCGTCATTTTCCAATCTGTATCATTGTTGCGACACTGTGACACCATGTGGGTTGGAGCGATGATAACCCTTCAAGTTTCAACAATGTCAGATCAGCTTATCACCAGGTACTTGCAAAGCAATGACTCACATTGACTGGTCCGTGTCCGGCTATTTCGATGGGCGATGACAAGCATCGCCCACCTATCGCTAGTCACAACAACCAGTATCCATTGCCTCACTGCGATGTTGGAAAGGTACCCACTGGCGTAACTTGGGTGACTCCAGGACTACTGACTGTCGCTGCATTTTGTTTTGAGCGTTCCTGCTCGTATCTGTCGTTCACGGCCTTATTGGCCTGAAGTTGTTGATTCGCCGCCGAAATCTGAGCTTGTTCTCTGGCCATACGGCTGGCCTCAACCTGGGCGGCAAGTGCCTTGTCCCGCGAGACTATGGCATCGTGCTCGGCTTTGCGCTGAGACGAGTCTGAGTCAACTAACGGCAGAACGTTCGCCGCAGAGAGGTCACCCGTGCACCTCTTGTCGCTAAAGACAACTTCTCCAGTCACGTTTTTGCATCTAAAAACAACCTGCCCGTGCAGCGGGCAGCTCGCAAACGTCAGCAATACCGTCACTGTAAGCGCAGCCTGACTTGGAGCAGCCCTTGACCTCAAGCCTTGAAAAAACATGATTTCACCTCACTCAATGCATCCGCGGCAAGCATGCTCCGAAAGTCGCAATTTTTCAATACCCACACTTTGATAACTGACCCAGCCATAAATGAAAACCCTCTACCGTAGATAGACGAGCGGGTTTTGAGTGGTTTTGGTACGGTGTGAAACCGTTGAATGGTGCCCGAGACCGGAATCGAACCGGTATGCCCGTTATTCACGAAGCGGCGGATTTTAAGTCCGATGTGTCTACCTATTTCACCACTCGGGCACGGCTGTATTGTGAAACTAAAAAACCTCGCAGTTTGAGTTTGCGAGGCTTGCATGAGCTTATTTGGACTCCGAATTCTGGAGGCGCGACCCAGAGTCGAACTGGGCTAGACGGATTTGCAATCCGTTGCATAACCGATTTGCTATCGCGCCAAAACCTGTGACAAAAAAGGGAAGCGGCAGCTTCCCTTTTTGAAATATGGAGCGGGAAAAGAGGCTCGAACTCTCGACCTCAACCTTGGCAAGGTTGCGCTCTACCAACTGAGCTATTCCCGCATGGATGCAAACCGGAATTTGCACCTCTCAAAAGAACCTATGGAGCGGGAAAAGAGGCTCGAACTCTCGACCTCAACCTTGGCAAGGTTGCGCTCTACCAACTGAGCTATTCCCGCGTCGCAAGCCCATAAGTATAGTGTAAAAATGGACCCGCTTTTTTTCAAAATTCAAAAAAATCGTCAGTGTTTAACTGCGCCTGACAGTTGCACGGGATCAATCACCGCCTCGGCAGCGGCGACAACCGTCGGCTCGTCTTCGGGCAGCGGCGTCGGCATACGCTCCAGTGCAATCTCAAGCGCCTTGTCGATCCAGCGCACTGGAACTATTTCAAGTCCGTTTTTGACATTCTCTGGAATATCCTGCAAGTCCTTGGCGTTGTCTTCAGGGATGATCACTGTCTTCACATTGCCCCGCAGCGCAGCCAGCAGTTTTTCTTTCAGTCCCCCAATGGCCGTTACTTCGCCGCGCAAGGTGATTTCACCTGTCATGGCCACATCGCAACGAACGGGAATGCCAGTCATGGCAGACACAAACGCCGTGGTCATGGCCACACCAGCACTTGGACCATCCTTGGGCGTGGCACCGTCAGGCACATGGATGTGGATGTCTCGTTTCTCAAAAAATTCGTCCTTGATGCCCAGCCGGTGGGAACGGCTGCGCACCACGGTGCGGGCCGCCTCCACTGACTCTTTCATCACGTCACCTAACGAGCCAGTGCGGGTGATCACGCCCTTGCCAGGCATCATGGCCGCCTCAATGGTGAGCAGATCACCGCCTACCTCGGTCCAAGCCAAACCCACCACCTGGCCGACCTGATTCTTCTTCTCAGCCCGGCCATAGTCATACTTGCGAACACCCAGAAAATCGTTCAGGTTGTCGCCAGCTACCGTCACAAGACCGGTCATCTTCTTGAGTTGCAAGCCTTTGACCACCTTGCGGCAGATTTTTGAAATTTCACGCTCCAGGGACCGAACACCCGCTTCACGCGTGTAATAGCGAACGATGTCGCGAACCGCTTCTTCAGTGACAAGCAGCTCGGTTTCCTTGACACCATTGTTCATGAGTTGCTTAGGCAACAAATACTTGATGGCGATATTGGTTTTTTCGTCTTCCGTATAGCCCGCCAGGCGAATCACTTCCATGCGGTCCAGCAGGGCTGGTGGAATGTTCATCGAATTGGAGGTGGCAACAAACATCACATCGCTCAGGTCAAAATCAACCTCGACGTAGTGATCCCCGAACTTGTGGTTCTGCTCTGGATCCAGCACCTCCAGTAGCGCGCTGGAAGGATCACCCCGAAAATCAGTTCCTAATTTGTCGATTTCATCGAGCAGGAATAAGGGGTTACGAGTCCCAACCTTGGACAAACTCTGCAACACTTTGCCCGGCATGGCACCAATGTAAGTGCGACGGTGACCACGGATTTCAGCCTCATCGCGCATGCCACCCAGCGCCATGCGCACATATTTTCGACCTGTGGCTTTGGCGATGGACTGTCCCAGTGATGTCTTACCGACACCCGGTGGGCCAACCAGGCACAGAATCGGTGCTTTCACCTTGTCCACCCGCTGCTGCACCGCAAGGTATTCAAGGATGCGGTCCTTGACCTTGTCCAGGCCGTAATGGTCTTCGTTGAGAACGGTCTCGGCGTTGGCCAGGTTGTGTTTGATCTTGGTCTTGATGGCCCAGGGCATGCCGGTGAGCACATCAATGTAATTGCGCACCACAGTGGCTTCTGCAGACATGGGTGACATGAGCTTAAGCTTTTTCAGCTCACCCTCGACTTTTTTCAACGCCTCGACAGGCATCTTGGCGGCTTTGATCTTTTTTTCGATCTCCTCGATGTCTGCACCATCTTCGCCTTCGCCCAGTTCCTTTTGGATGGCTTTGACTTGCTCATTCAAATAGAAATCACGCTGGTTTTTTTCCATCTGGCGCTTGACCCGGCCACGGATCTTCTTGTCCACGTTCAAGATATCAACTTCACGCTCAATCTGGCTATACAAGTTTTCCAGGCGTTCCTTGATGTTGGACAGTTCCAACACCGCTTGTTTGCTGTCGAGCTTCAAGGGCAAATGCGCTGCAATGGTGTCTGTCATGCGGCCCGGGTCATCAATGCTGGAAATCGACGTCAGGATTTCTGGTGGGATCTTCTTGTTCAGTTTGACGTACTGGTCAAACTGCTGCATCACGGCGCGGCGCAAGGCCTCAATTTCACTGGCCTTGTTCTTGGACTTGGTTTCAGGCTCGGTCATGACTTCCAGCGGCGTGATGCTGGCCACAAAGTACGACTCACCGTCCTCCACTTTGTTCACCAGAGCGCGTTGTTGCCCCTCCACCAGCACTTTGACAGTGCCATCGGGGAGTTTGAGCATTTGCAAAATGGTCGAGATACAGCCTACATCAAACATGTCGGTGACCAGCGGATCGTCCTTGGCTGCGGCCTTTTGCGCCACCAGCATGATGCGCCGGTCGGTGCTCATGGCGGCTTCCAGCGCCTTGATGCTTTTGGGCCTGCCGACAAACAGCGGAATGACCATGTGCGGAAACACCACCACGTCGCGCAACGGCAACAGTGGCAGGTCAAGGGGATCAGCAGGTAATGGTGTGTGGCCAGACATAAAACATCCTTTTCTTACCTGGTGGATATGGAGTGGCGTGGCCACTTTTCAAGCAGCCAGACCATTATCAACAAACCATGAAAACTCTATGGGAGCAAAAACCCCGCGAAGACAGACCTAATCAGGCCTTCTTGGCTACTTCGCGGTAAACCAGCAAGGGAGCCTTGTTTTCTTCGATGGTGGACTCGTCGAGCACCACTTTTTCCACGTTGGACGCATTGGGCAAATCAAACATGGTGTCGATCAGCGCCAATTCCAGAATGGAGCGCAAACCACGTGCACCTGTCTTGCGAGCCAGCGCTTTCTTGGCAATCGCTTTCAGGGCAGAAGGCCGGATTTCCAGATCGACACCCTCCATCAAGAGCAACTTGCTGTATTGCTTGACCAGCGCGTTCTTGGGTTCGGTCAGGATCTGCACCAGCGTTTCTTCGCTAAGTTCGCCCAGCGTCGCCACGACCGGCATGCGCCCGACCAGTTCCGGAATCAAACCAAACTTGATCAGATCTTCCGGTTCGACTTCCTTGAAAACATCGGTCAAGCTACGATTTTGCTTGCTCTTGACGGCGGCACCAAAACCGATGCCCGATGATTCTGTGCGGTTATCGATGACTTTTTCGAGCCCGGCAAACGCTCCGCCACAAATGAACAGAATGTTGGTGGTATCGACCTGCACAAAGTCCTGATTCGGGTGCTTGCGACCACCTTGCGGCGGTACGCTGGCCATGGTGCCTTCAATCAGCTTGAGCAGCGCCTGTTGCACGCCCTCGCCTGACACGTCACGCGTGATGGAAGGGTTGTCAGATTTGCGCGAGATCTTGTCGATTTCATCAATGTACACAATGCCACGCTGCGCCCGCTCGACCTCGTAATTGCAGCTTTGCAGCAGTTTGAGGACGATGTTTTCCACATCCTCACCCACATAGCCCGCTTCGGTCAGCGTGGTGGCATCGGCCATGACAAAAGGCACGTCGAGCATGCGCGCCAGGGTCTGTGCCAGCAGCGTCTTGCCCGACCCAGTGGGGCCAATCAGCAAGATGTTGCTTTTGGACAGTTCCACGTCGTCCTTGGAGGATTTTTCCTGGTGTTTGAGTCGCTTGTAATGGTTGTACACCGCCACCGCCAGAATGCGTTTGGCGGGTTCCTGGCCAATGACATAATTGTCCAGGTTGGCCTTAATGTCCGCTGGCGTTGGCAGATCGTCGGTACCCGTACTTTCGGTGGTGGGTGGCAACTCGTCGCGAATGATTTCGTTGCACAGCTCAATGCACTCATCACACACGAACACCGACGGGCCAGCAATCAGCTTTTTGACTTCATGCTGGCTTTTACCGCAAAACGAACAGTACAGCGTCTTTTCGCCGGAGGAGCCTTTTTTGTCGGCCATATCAACTACGCCCTTTTGGAGATAACCTGGTCAATCAGACCATATTCCTTGGATTCATCTGCCGACATGTAATAGTCGCGCTCAGTGTCGCGCGCAACGCGCTCCAGTGGCTGTCCGGTACGCTCGGCCAGAATCTTGTTGAGTTGCTCACGGGTTTTCAGGATTTCACGCGCCTGAATTTCAATTTCAGTGGCCTGACCCTGACTGCCGCCGGACGGTTGGTGAATCATGATTTTGGAATTGGGCAGTGAAAACCGTTTGCCTTTTTCACCCGCTGCCAGTAAAAACGCACCCATGCTGGCCGCAAAGCCGGTACATAAAGTGGACACCTGTGGCTTGATGAAGTTCATGGTGTCAAAAATCGCCATTCCTGCGCTCACCGAACCGCCTGGCGAGTTGATGTAAAACGAAATATCCTTGTCAGGGTTTTCGCTCTCAAGAAACAACAGTTGCGCCACCACCAAATTGGCCACGTGGTCATTCACCGGGCCGACCAGAAAAATCACCCGCTCCTTGAGCAGACGTGAATAAATGTCGTAAGAACGTTCGCCACGGCCTGATTGCTCGATCACCATGGGCACCATGCCCAGATTCTGAATGTCCATTGCACTCCCGTGAAGGTTGGGGTTAATTGTCAAAAACTGGCTCTACTGTAGCCAAAAACGCAAGCCAATAAATGAAATGGGGCTTGTTTGCCTGACGACAAGCCAGACACAAGCCCCAATTCAGACGGCTCCAGCGATTTACGCCTGGTTTTGCGCCATCAACTCATCGAAACCGATCGCTTTTTCGGTGACATTCGCCTTCGAGAGCACGAAATCGGTCACATTGTTTTCCAACACGATGGCTTCCACCTCGGCCAGGCGTTTGTTGTCGCTGAAATACCAGCGAGACACTTCAGCGGGTTTTTCGTAGCTGGCAGCCAATTCGTCCACATGCGCCTTGATCTGCTCCATCTTGGCTTGCAGGCCGTTGGCGCGCACCAACTCAGCCACCACCAGGCCAAGACGCACACGGCGCTCAGCTTGCGGGCGGAACACGTCATCAGGAATCGTGACCTTGTCGGCGTCCTTGATCCCGCGTTGCTTGAGGTCAGCGCGCGCGCCTTCCAGCAAACGGGCGATTTCAGCCTGTACGCTGGCATTGGGCAAATCGAGCTCAGCCTTGGCCACCAAAGCGTCCATCACGGCAGTCTTGTTGCGCGCCAGCAGGCGGAACTTGACTTCGCGCTCCAGATTTTTCTTGATGTCTGCACGCAGGCCTTCGACGGTGGCATCTTCGATACCCAGAGATTTCGCCAGAGCGCCATCCACTTCAGGCAGGTGGGCCGCTTCAATCTTCTTGACCGTGACCATGAAGTCAGCGGTTTTGCCAGCCACGTCCTTGCCATGGTAGTCGGCCGGGAAAGCCAGCGGGAAAGTCTTGCTTTCACCCATTTTCAAGCCCAGCGTGGCTTCTTCAAATTCCTTGAGCATCTGGCCGTCACCCAGGATGAACTGGAAGTCTTGCGACTTGCCGCCTTCAAACAGTTCACCGTCAATTTTCCCTTCAAAATCAACGGTCACTCGGTCACCAGCGGCGGCTTGTGCGTCATGCGGGCGTTGCGAGAAAGTGCGACGCTGCTTGCGCAGGATGTCCAGGGTTTTTTCGATGGCTGCTTCAGATACTTCAGTGGTCACTTTTTCCACTTCAGCCGTCGTCAAATCGCCAATCTTGACATCCGGATAGACCTCAAACACCGCTTCAAACGCCAACTCACCCTCGGGAGCACCGTCTTTTTCGTTGATTTTGGGCTGACCGGCCACGCGCAGCTGCGCTTCAGTGGCTGCATTGAAGAAGGCTTCACCGACCTTGTCGTTCATGACTTCGTACTGCACCGAATAGCCATAACGCTGCGCTACCACATTCATTGGCACCTTGCCAGGACGGAAACCGTCCATCTTGACGGTGCGGGCCATCTTCTTCAGGCGCGCATTGACCTCAGACTGAATGGTGTTCAGAGGCAGGCTCAACGTCATCTTGCGTTCGAGCTTCTCAAGGGTTTCTACAGCTACGGCCATCTTTCATCTCCAAAAATATGAGTGGTGCGCGGGGCGGGACTCGAACCCGCACATCCTTGCGGACGTCAGGACCTAAACCTGGTGCGTCTACCAATTTCGCCACCCGCGCAAATTAATGGGGGCTGGTAACTACCGCCCCCAGAAATTGGTTAGCCATAGATTTTAACCCGACGCAGAACCGTCATCCGGCCAGCCCCACGGGATAAATGCCCAGAAATGACGATCCAGGCTACTTGCTTTGGGGTGTCACCCTGAACCAGGCCGCATACATGGCAGGCAAAGCGAGTAGTGTCAGTACCGTGGCCACCATCAAACCGCCCATGATCGCCACCGCCATGGGGCCCCAGAAAACCGAGCGCGACAGCGGAATCATCGCCAGCACGGCGGCAGCTGCCGTCAGCACAATCGGACGTAGGCGTCGCACGGCGGATTCGACAATCGCCTCCCAGGCTGGCACGCCGCGGGCGCGGTCCTGCTCGATCTGGTCAATCAGGATCACCGAATTGCGCTGGATCATGCCCATGAGAGCAATGACCCCCAGCAGCGCCACAAAGCCAAACGGCCGGTTCAGCAGCAACAAGGCCGCTGCCACCCCGGTGATGCCGAGCGGCCCGGTCAAAAACACCAGCATGGCCCGGCTGAAACTGTGCAACTGCAGCATCAGCACCATGAAGGTGATGAACAGCATGATCGGAATACCTGCCACGATGGCCGTCGAGCCCTTGGCACTTTCCGCCACGGCACCAGCCACTTCAATGCGGTAGTCACCCAACCCGGCCTGGCCCCATTGGGCCTCCAGCGCTTTGAGTTTCGGCAACAACTCATTGGTCACCGTGGCACCCTGCAAGCCTTCTGCGATGTCGCTTTGAACCGTGATGGCGTAGTCACGCCCCTCGCGCCACAACACACCGGGCTCCCAGGTGAACACTGGCTTGGCGATCTGCGTCAACGGCACCGATTGGCCCGAGGCCGTGGGCAAATACGCGTTGGCAATGTCGGTGATGGCATTGCGCTCGCTCAGCGGCTGGCGCAACACGATGTCAATGAGCTTGTCGCCCTCGCGGAACTGACCCACTGTGGTGCCGTTCAGCATGGTTTGGGCCGCCTGGGCGATGGACTGGCTGCTGACCCCCAGCGCGCGCGCCTTGGTCTGATCAACCTCCAGGCGCATCACCTTGATGGACTCATTCCAGTTGTCGTTCACGCCACGTGTGTTGGGACTTTGCAACATGAGCGCCTTGACCTCGTCAGCACGCACCCGCAAGACCTGAGGGTCCTGACCAATCACCCGAAACTGCACCGGATACGGCACCGGCGGCCCGTTGGCCAGCAGCTTGACCCGGCCACGCACTTCAGGAAATTCCTGCGCCAGCAGTACCGGCAACCGGTGACGCAGTACCTCTCTCGCGGCCAGATCTTGGGGCTGGACGATCATCTGCGACACATTGGTTTGCTGAAAAATCTGGTCCAGCGGCAAATAGAAACGCGGCACGCCCGAGCCCACCCATTGCGCCACCGACAGCACGCTGGGCTCCGTCAGCAGGCGTGCTTCCACCCGTTTGGCCACTTCTTCGGTACTGGCAAACGAGGTGCCCTCGGGCGACCACAAATCCACCGTGAGTTCAGGCCGCACAGAATCGGGGAAAAACTGCTGCTGAACTTGGGTCATGCCCAGCAGACCTGCCGCAAACAGCAGTAGCGTCACCGCGATGGTGGTCCAGCGGTGGCGCACACAGGCATTCACCGTGCGGCGAAAGCTGTTGTAAAACGGCGTGTCATACATGTCGTGGACCTCGCCGTGCTCCAGCACAGCGCCACTCTCAGCGTGCGCCACCACATGCGGTGGTGCCTTGAGCAGGCGCACACCCAGATAAGGCACGAAGTACACCGAGACAATCCAGCTCAGGCAAAGCGCAATCACCGTCACGGCAAAAATCGCAAAGGTGTATTCACCGGTCATCGATTTGGCAATGCCGATCGGCAAAAAACCGGTGGCGGTGATCAACGTGCCGGTGAGCATCGGCATGGCGGTGATCTCGTAGGCAAAGGTGGCCGCGCGCACCTTGTCGTAGCCCTCTTCCATCTTGCGCACCATCATTTCCACCGCAATGATGGCATCGTCCACCAGCAGACCCAGCGCGATGATCAGCGAGCCCAGCGAGATCTTGTGCAGCCCGATGCCCCAGTAGTTCATGGCCAGAAACGTCATCGCCAGAACCAGCGGGATGGTGATGCCCACCACCAGGCCGGGGCGCATGTCGAGTGTCCAACGCTTGAAGAAGGGATGCGCCCCAGGGCGCTTGTGCAACCCTAGACTAAGAAAACTCACCGCCAGCACAATCGCCACCGCCTCCATCAGCACCATTACAAACTCGTTGACAGAGCTCTCCACTGAGGTGGGCTGGTCCTGGATTTGCCCCAGCGTCACCCCGGCGGGCAGGTTTTTTTCGATGTGCTGCGTGGCAACTTTGAGCGCCTTGCCCATGGCAATGATGTCGCCACCCTTGGCCATGGACACGCCCAGCGCCACCACCTGCTGGCCCTGAAAACGCACCGTCACTGAGGGCGGATCAACATAGCCGCGCTTGATCTCGGCAATGTCACCCAGGCGGATCTGCCTGACCGCAGCGCTGCTGCCCGCGCCATAGCCGCCACCGCGAATCGGCATCGCTGCCAGGTCCTCGATGGCCTTGAACTGGCCGGCGACGCGCACCTGCACCATGTCGAGCGGTGTCTGCACGGCACCGGCTGACTCGATCGCGTTTTGTCCGCTGAGCTGCGAGAGAACCGAATTCATGTCCAGCCCAAGCTGCGCCAGGCGCTTCTGCGAGATCTCCACAAACAGCTTTTCGTCCTGATCTCCAAACAGCTCCACCTTGGCCACGTCCGGCACGCGCAGCAACTGCTGGCGCACATCGTCGGCAAAAGTTTTGACCTCGGCATAGCTGAAGCCCGGGGCCTGCAGCGCGTAGATCACGCCAAACACATCGCCAAAGTCGTCATTGAAAAACGGCCCCTGCACGCCTTGCGGCAGGGTACTGCGCATGTCACCGATCTTTTTGCGTGTCTGGTACCAGACGTTGGCCACCTCGGGGCCGCGCGCGTAGTCCTTGATCTGGAAGATGATTTGTGACTCACCCGGCTTGGAATAGCTGCGAATTTTGTCGGCATAGGGCACCTCTTGCAGGGTGCGCTCCAGTTTATCGGTGACCTGCTCGGCCATCTGCTGGGCGTTGGCCCCCGGCCAGTAGGCACGTACCACCATGGCCCGGAAGGTGAATGGCGGGTCTTCATCCTGACCCAGCTGGAAGTAGCTGGCTGCTCCCAGCACCATCAGCACGATCATCAAAAAGCGCGTCAGCGGCGCATGCTCGAGCGCCCAGCGCGACAGGTTGAAATCCTTTTCAGGGTGCAGATGGGTGTCGCTCATGCGCGCCTCATTGCGCCGGGGCTGGAGCAGCCGCTGCTGGTACCGTGCTGACCGCCGCTTGTGTCGCTACACCACTGATAGCTGTCTGCGCTTGACTGGTCATGGCTGGAGGCTGATTTTCCTTATAAATGGTGACCTTCTGACCGGGGTTCAACACATGCACGCCAGCGGTCACCACCTGCATGCCGGGTGTCAAACCACTGGCTACCACCACCTCGTTGCCATCGGCCGTGGCGACCTGAATGGGTTGCAGCCGGACCGTCATCGTCGTCGTATCCAGCACCCACACCACGGTGGCCTGACCCTGCTGGCGCAAGGCGGTGGTGGGCAGCTTGATGACTTCCAGGCCACTGTGCTGCAAACTCGAGGGCAGCACTGACACCGTGCTGCCCAGCGCCAGATCAGCCGCCGCTGGCAAAGCGGCCTTGACGGTAAACGTGCGCGTGACCGGATCCGCACTGGCCGCTACCTCGCGCACCACAGCGTTTTGCGTTGCGTTGCCCGCCCATACGCGCACGGCAACAGACGAGCCCACCTTCAGTGCAGCCACTTTGTCTTCAGGCACGACAAATACCGCGTCACGCGGGCCGTCCTGCGCCAACTGAACCACCGGCGACCCGGCAGCCACCACTTGCCCGACTTCGGCCAGCACCGCGGTAACCACCCCGGCGCTGTCAGCCACCAGATTGGCATAAGCCGCCTGATTGGACTGGGCTGAGAGTTGCGACTGGGCCGCATCGAACTGCGCCTGAGCCGCTTTCAAAGTGGTGTCACGCCGCTCCAGTTCGGCGGCGCTGATGAAGTTCTGCTCTTTCAGGGCCTGGTAACGCTTGAAATCGGCCGCCGCCAGATCAAGGTTGGTGCGCGCCGCCGCCACTTGCGAGCGCGCGGCATCGGCGGCCAATTTCAGGTCTTGCGGGTCCAGTTGCGCCAGCACCTGACCGGCCTTGACACGCTGGCCAAGTTCCGCGGTGCGGGCGATCAGTTTGCCACCGACCCGAAAGCCCAGGCGCGACTCAACGCGGGCGCGCACCTCGGCAGCGTATTCCAGGCCGGACTGCAGGGGCTGCGGGCCGACGGTCATCACCTTGACCGAACGGATCGGCTCCTCGGGCGCGGCAGGCTTGGAGCAAGCCGACAGCAGCAAAGCGAACGCTATAGTCAGGCTCAAACCCGTCAAACGAGGGATGGATGGCAAGGGCAACATGAGAAAACTTTCAGACACAAAATAGTTACTGACCATTTGGTTATTAATTCTAGTTTTTTCCGGATAGCTGTCAAACCCAAACCTGGCAATACCCCACCCCGACATCAACGCCCCGAAGGGCAAAGAATACCTGCTTGCACCCCATGAGCCTGCCTGATACGCCACCGAACCCAGACACTGCACATCCGGTGCAAGCCGTGACCCACTACGAGAACTTTCCGGTGGCTTCCATCCTGTGCCCGGCGCATTTGCGCCCGGCCATCGCCGCCATTTACCACTTTGCCCGCACGGCGGACGATCTGGCTGACGAAGGCAGCGCCAACGCGCAGGTCAGACTGGATGATCTGAAAGCCTATCGTCGTGACCTGCTGACCGCTGCCGCCGGGCAAACCATCGGCCCACGCTGGGCCAGCGTGTTTGCGCCCCTTCAGCGTATCCTGCAAACCCACCATCTGCCTGTGCGCTTGCTCACAGACTTGCTGGATGCCTTTGAGCAGGACGTGGTGTTCACCGCCGAGCATCGCCGCTACGTGGACGATGCCGAATTACTGGACTACTGCAGCCGCTCGGCCAACCCCATCGGGCGGTTGCTGCTGCACTTGTACGACATTCATGACGAAGCCTTGATGGCGCAAAGCGACCAGATTTGCAGCGCCTTGCAGCTCATCAACTTCTGGCAGGACGTGAGCGTGGACGCGGCGCGTGGGCGCTGGTACATCACGCAAGAGGCCATGGCGCGCTTCCAGGTCACCGAGGCAGACTTCCTGCCCGCCAACCGCTCTGCAAACGCTGCGTTATTGATAGCTGCCAACGCAAGCAGTGCAAGGGATTTGATGCTCAAAGGTGCTGCATTACCGTTAAAAGTACCGGGCCGCGCGGGCTGGGAACTGCGGCTGGTGGTGCAAGGCGGCCTGCGGATTCTGGACAAAATTGAGGCGCTGGGCTGTGTGACCTGGCAGCGGCGGCCCAAGCTCACGGCCTGGGATGTGCCAGTTTTGCTTTGGCGGGCGGTGTGGATGAGGTAGGTACTTTGGCTTAACTCGTTGATTTACTGTTTGGCGTGTGACTTTGCCTGGCAGTGTCAAAGACCGGGGGCCTCAGACGCGGTTCCCTTTGCGACATCGGCCCCCGGCCTTGCCCCACATGTCCTGCAGCGCTGCAGCATCTGATCAATTTGGGGACACCAGTTGGTCATCAGCAAGTCGCTGATAACAGTCAAGTTGATCGACAACTTGGTCAAAAGCCTCGTGAATTCGGATCTTCCG
Organism: uncultured beta proteobacterium; assembly: GCA_903905735.1. Taxonomy (GTDB): domain Bacteria; phylum Pseudomonadota; class Gammaproteobacteria; order Burkholderiales; family Burkholderiaceae_C; genus Rhodoferax. Next base: position 37,746 of record CAIVHU010000231.1, on the reverse strand, counting down.
CCATATCCATCAGCGTTGATGCAGGGTGATTGGGTCATGTGACCGGGCTTTGGGACGGAAGGCGCGCGTCCACAGGCCCGCGCAAGCTGAGGCCCCTGCCCCGCGCGTGATTTCGCCCCAAAACCGCATGCACATGACCCAGTCGACCTGCCGTGCCTCAATACCAAAGGCCAATGTGCAATGTTTGATGCCCAACTCCCGCAACCAAATAGCGCATTGAACCCGTCCGAGGACCAACTGGCACAGTCGCAATCCACGCTACCAAACCCGTTTGCATCACACCCCTGCGCCAAACCGTTTCAAGTCCCCGTTTAAACTCAGACGCAACCAAGCCACCCTATGACCCCCCAAGATTACGTCCAGCAAAAAGCCGCCGCTTCCGGCAGCAGTTTTTACTACGCCTTTTTGTTCCTGCCGCCGCCCCGGCGCGCTGCCATCACCGGGTTTTACGCGTTTTGCCGCGAGGTCGATGACGTGGTTGATGATGCCACCGACATCAGCGTGGCCGCCACCAAGCTGGCCTGGTGGCAGCAGGAGGTGGCCAAGTCGTATGCCGGGCAGCCCAGCCATCCGGTGATGCTGGCGCTGATGCCAATTGCCAAAGATTTTTCGATCGAGCAGCGCCACTTGCAGGCGGTGATCGAAGGCTGCCAGATGGACCTGAACCAGACGCGTTATCTGGACTACGCCGCCCTGTCGCGCTACTGCCATCTGGTCGCCGGTGTGGTGGGCGAAGTGGCAGCGCAGATTTTTGGCCAGACGCAGGCGCAAACCACGGCTTATGCCCACACGCTGGGCCAGGCGCTTCAGCTCACCAACATCATCCGCGACGTGGGTGAAGACGCGATGCGCGGGCGCATCTACCTGCCAATGAATGAAATGCAGCAGTTCGGTGTCACGGCGCAAGAGATTCTGGATCGCACCTATTCAGACCGGTTCACCGCGCTGATGCGCTTTCAGGGGCAGCGCGCGCAAGGCTTGTACGACCAGGCGTTGGCCCTGCTCAATGCCGACGACCGCCGTGCGCAAAAGCCCGGGCTGATGATGGCCAGCATCTACCGGGCGCTGCTCGGCGAGATCGAGCGTGAGCAGTTCAAGGTGCTGCACCAGCGCATCAGCCTGACTCCACTGCGCAAGTTCTGGCTGGCCTGGCGCGTTCAGGCGCTGGGTCGGCTGTAGCGCACTTGGGCGGACTTGCGCGATGAACATCGCCATCGTCGGGGCGGGCTGGGCTGGTTTGGCTGCTGCGGTAACCGCCATCCAAAATGGTCATGTCGCTACAGTTTTGGAAGCTACTGACGCATTCGGTGGAAGGGCTAGAGCCTTAAAAGGCATTTTACCTGACGGTACGCCCATCACCCTGGACAACGGCCAGCACATCCTGATTGGTGCCTACAGCGAAACGCTACGCCTGATGCGCACTGTGGGTATCGAGTCACGCAATGTCTTGCTGGACATGCCGATCACGCTGCAGTTCCCCGATGGCCGGGGCATCCGATTCCCCGACTGGCCCACACCGCTGGACGCGCTTAGTGGCATCCTGGGTGCACGCGGTTGGTCGCTGGGTGACAAAGTGTCTCTGCTGAAGGCCGCATTGCGCTGGCGGTTCAATGGGTTTCTGTGCGATGCCCATCAAAACGTGGCCGACCTGTGCCGCGACCTCACACCGCGCATCAACGCCGAGCTGATCGAGCCGCTGTGCGTGTCGGCCCTGAACACCCCAGCCGACCAGGCCAGCGCCAGCGTTTTCTTGCGGGTGCTGCGCGACGCGCTGTTTGGTGCGGCGGGCGGCTCGCACCTTTTGCTGCCCACAGTGGATCTGGGTGTGCTGTTTCCACAGGCCGCCGCCAGCTGGATTGCGCAGCACGGCGGGCAGGTATTGCTCAAGGCGCGGGTCGAAACCCTGGCGCAAGACCTAACGCAGACAACATCGCAGCTCAATGCGACCAGCCAATCTCCCTGGCGACTCAGCGGCCAGGGCCTGGGCTCGGTGGCAGACGCCGATTTTGATGCCGTGATCTGGGCCACTGCATCGTCAAATACGGCCTCAGTCCTTATGCAATATGGGCTGTCAGCTCCTGAAACCATATCAATGCAGTTGCAGGAGTGGATGCAGACCACGCAGGCTTTGCGCTTTGAAGCGATTGCCACGGTGTATGCCTGGTCAGCCAGCGTGACGCTGGCCCAACCGATGCTGGCGCTGCGAAGCGATGTGGATCACCCGGCGCAGTTTGTTTTTGACCGGGGTGCGCTCGGCGGCCCGGCAGGCCTGTTGGCGTTCGTGGTCAGCGCTTCAGATGGGGACCGGGCAACGATTCAAGCGCAGGTGCTGGCGCAGGCCCGGGCTCAGTTGGGGCTGACACTGCAGCCGGTGCAAACCGTGATTGAGAAACGGGCCACCTTTGCCTGTACGCCCGGCCTGCAGCGCCCTGCCCTGCAGATCGCACCTGGCCTGCTGGCTTGCGGCGACTATGTGGCGGGGCCTTACCCGGCCACGCTGGAGGGCGCAGTGAGGAGCGGTGTGGCAGCTGCACACGCACTCACCGCAGGCCAAGCCTGAGCTGTCAGGCCGTGTGGCCGGACAACAGACCGCCGAGCATCCCCATCAAGTCACCGGAATTTCCCACACCACCTTCGGGCAGGTGGCCCTGAGGGGTCAGCTTGTCGATCAGGCCAGGTAGCATGGCCGAGAGCTGATCGCTGAGTTGCGCCGGTTCCATGCCCAGCTTGTTGGCAGCCTGGTCCAACATGCCACCGCCGAGCACCTGCGAAATCTGGGCTCCTGAGATCGGCTGATTGGCACCGGTGCCAATCCATGACTTCACCACGTCACCCATACCGGCCTGGTTGAACTTGTCCACCAGACCGTTCAAACCACCCATCTCGCCGTTGTTGGCCAGCAGACCACTCAACACATTGGCGATGCCGCCATGCTGCTCCACCTGGCCACTGACGGCGCTCAAGACTGAATCAAATAAGCTCATAAACGTCTCCTGTGATTGAAGCGGCAAATTATGCCGGGATCGCCACACCCACCCTACCCGCCCCTTTATGATGCAGCCATGAACCGGACTTTTTTCGCAGGCACGCCATGAAACTGGCCCTGAAGATCACCGCCAGCGTCTTGCTGGTCCTGCTGCTACTGCTGGCAGGAGGCGGGTTTTGGTATGTTTCCACCAAGAAGCCACAGCGCTCGGGCGAGTTGACCCTGACGCAGCTGAGCGCCCCGGTCACCGTGCGTTACGACGAGCGCGGTGTGCCCCACATCAAGGCGGCCAACGAGGCTGATCTGTACCGGGCGCTGGGCTACGTGCACGCGCAAGACCGGCTGTTCCAGATGGAAATGGTGCGCCGCCTGGCGCAGGGCGAGCTGGCCGAGGTGCTGGGCGTCAAGCTGCTGAAGGTGGACAAGCTGTTTCGCACCCTGCGCCTGCGCGAGCACGCTGCCAAAGTGGCCACCGCGCTCGATTCTGAGAGCCCGGCCGTCAAAGCACAGCTGGCCTATCTGGACGGCATCAACCAGTTTCAGGCAACGCACCCCGCACCCATGGAGTTTGACCTGATGGGTATCCCCAAAAGGCCTTTTACCCTGGCCGACACGGTGGCTGTGTCGGGCTACCTGGCTTACAGTTTTGCGGCGGCGTTCAAGACCGAGCCTGTACTAACCTTTGTGCGTGACGAACTGGGCGCGGATTACCTGCGCATTTTTGACCTGGATTGGCATCCGCTGGGTGTCCTGAACAAGGCCACCACCGCAGCCAACCGCCCCGACTGGAAGGCCCTCAGTGAGTTGACCCAGGCCGCCAACGCCGCCCAGGAGATCGCCGGTGTGCCGCTGCTTGAAGGCAGCAATGCCTGGGCCGTGTTGGGGACACGCACCTCAAGCGGCAAGCCGCTGCTGGCGGGTGACCCGCACATTGGTTTTTCTGTGCCCTCGGTGTGGTACGAGGCGCACCTGAGTGCACCCGGGTTTGAGCTATACGGCCACTTTCAGGCTCTCAACTCATCCGCCCTGCTGGGCCACAACAGCCAGTTTGGCTGGAGCCTGACCATGTTCCAGAATGACGACATGGACCTGATCAAGCTGCGCGTCAATCCCAATAACCCTAACCAGGTGGCAAGCATGGGCGAGTGGGTGGACCTGCAAACCACGCAGGAGATCATCAAGGTCAAGGGTGCCAAGCCCGTCACCCTGACGCTGCAACGCGCACCGCAGGGCCCGGTGATCACCAGTGCTTTCAGCGACACCCTGGGTGACAAGCCGATCGCCATGTGGTGGACGTTTCTTGAAACCGACAACCCCATTCTGGACGCGTTTTATGAGCTCAACCGTGCCAACACTCTGGCCAAGGCACGTGAGGCGGCCAGCAAGATCCATGCACCCGGTTTGAACATCGTCTGGGCCAGCGCCAGCGGCGACATTGGTTGGTGGGCAGCCGCCAAGCTGCCCATCCGCCCCGCCGGCGTCAAACCCACCTTCATTCTGGACGGCGAAGAAGAAGAGTCCGACAAGCTGGGCTTTTACCGCTTCAGCGACAACCCGCAGGAAGAAAACCCGCCACGCGGCTACATCGTCTCAGCCAACCAGCAACCCGTGTCTCCGAGTGGCCTGCCGGTGCCCGGCTATTACAACCTGTATGACCGCGCCCAGGCGCTGGAAGACCGCCTCGGTGACGACAAGATCCAATGGAATGCGCTCAACAGCCAGTCGCTGCAGCTCAGCACCCAGACCGCCTACTATTGGCGCGTGCTCAAACCCTTGTTGCCGGTGCTCAGTAAAGTGGTGCGTGACCCACTGGAGCGCTCGGTGTTTGACAGCCTGACCCTATGGGACGGCCAATACACGCCGCTGAATATTCCGCCCACGGTATTTACCCAGTTTTTGTATGAGCTTGCCAAAGCAGCCATGGCGGACGAGTTGGGCGAGATGCAGTTCAAGAACCTGCTTGGAACTCGCGCGCTGGACCTGGCGCTACCGCGCCTGGCCGAAGACGAGAACTCACCCTGGTGGGACAACGTCAAGACCAAAAAGGTGGAAACCCGCGAGGACATCGTCCGCATCGCCTGGAATGCCACCATCGCCCACCTGAAAGCCACTCTGGGCCCGAGCCCCAACGACTGGGGCTGGGGCCACGCCCACACCCTGACGCACAAACACCCGCTGTCATCGCAGTGGCCATTCGGCTGGTTATTCAACGTCGGGCCGTTCGAGATGCCTGGAGGCCGTGAGGTACCCAACAACCAATCCATGCCGATCGGACCGGCACCGTGGGCAGTGGTGTATGGCCCGTCCACGCGGCGCATCATCGACTTTGCCAATCCCGGCCAGGCGCTCGGCATCAATCCGGTGGGGCAAAGTGGCGTGCTCTTTGACAGCCATTACGACGATCAGGCGGCTGCCTACGCGGTGGGTGGCTACATGCAGGAATACCTCAACGAGCCGGATGTGGCGGCCAATACCCGCAGCACATTGACCCTGCAAAGCGCCAGACGCTGAGCCCCGTGCAGTTTTACGTCAGTCCTACGGATTAAAGGCACCTGGCGCACCACAGAGGGCCACCCTGGGTGAAAATGCAGGGATGCCTGTTTTTTCCCCTCCTTACGCCGCAGAACACCCCTTTGCCCACGGGCAAGTCCCTCGCACCGGCATTCTGTATTGCAACCTGGGGACACCAGACACACCCAGCACACCGGATGTCAGAAAGTTTTTGGCCGAGTTTCTCAGTGACCCGCGTGTGGTGGAAATTCCCCGCCTGATCTGGCTGGTGTTGCTGTACGGTGTGGTGCTGCGCGTGCGCCCCGCGCAGTCAGGTGCCAAATATGCCAGCATCTGGAGCCTGGAGGGCTCTCCTCTGAAGGTCTGGACCGACAACCAGGCCAGGGGCCTGCAGGGCTGGCTGTCCACGCGCAAACACGATGTGGTGGTGCGCTACGCCATGCGTTATGGCAGCACCTCCATTCCCAGCCAGCTCGATGCCCTCAAGGCCGAAGGTGCCACGCGCGTGCTGCTGGTGCCGGCCTACCCGCAATATTCAGCCACCACCACTGCCAGCCTGTGGGACGCGGTGTACCAGTGGGCGGCCACGGTGCGCAACATTCCCGAGCTGCGCTTCATCAACCACTACCACGACGACCCGCGCTACATCGCAGCGCTGGCCTCGCGGGTACGGCACTACTGGCAAAGCAGCGGTCAGCCCGATGTGCTGGTGATGAGTTTTCATGGCGTGCCCGAGCGCACGCTGCACCTGGGCGACCCGTACCACTGCGAGTGCTTCAAAACCGCGCGCTTGCTCGCAGACCAACTGGGTTTGCGCGCTGACCAGTTCAAGGTCACCTTCCAGTCCCGGCTGGGCCGCGCCAAATGGCTGGAGCCCTATACCGAGCCCACGCTGATCGAGATGGGCAAAGCCGGTGTGAAGCGGGTCGATGTGGTGTGCCCCGCCTTCACCTGCGACTGCCTGGAAACCCTGGAAGAGATCAACCAGGAAGCGCGTGAGGCCTTTCTGCACGCCGGTGGCCAAGAGTTTCATTACATCCCCTGCCTGAACGACGATCCGCAATGGATTGAAGCTTTGGGGGGAATCACCCAGCAACACCTGCAAGGCTGGCCGACGCAGACCACACTCGACGCCGCTACCCTGGCCGCCTCCAAAGCAGCTGCGCTGGCCTTGGGGGCCGAGGTTTAAGCCCCGGCATCAAGTGCTGCTCAGGCAGCAGGGTTCAAAAAAGTCTCAAAGCGCGCATCGTCCAGCGGGATGTGGAACATGGCCCAGTCGGCCATCAATGCATCCAATGCTGGCTTGTCGAGCTTGCCTTTACCAATATCCTGACTCAAGGTATTGAGCCGCCCCAGCAGCCGGTAATGCGATTCGATATGCGCTTCCAGACCTGGGTAGCCGTGCTGACGCATCAGGCCTTCTTCGTCCTCAAAATGAATCCGGGTGTGCTTGTAAAGTGCCAGCGCCAGCCCTTTGACGGTAGCCACATCATCTGCTGCCAGAATCTTCCTGGCCAGATCAAACAAATGCTGATGCTGGGCGTCAAGCTTGGCATCACCCAGCTTGTAGCTGTCTTTCCATTCGATCGACATAATTTTTCTCCAACAACGACTTCAATTCTGTGCGAACTGCAACAGCGGCGGCTAGCGCACCATCACGCCTGAAAGCTGCTGCATGATCTCGCGGCCAATCGCGTTCAGTGGCACGCTTTTTTCGACGCCGCCACGCTTGACCGCCTCTTTGGGCATGCCATACACCACGCAACTGGCTTCGTCCTGCCCGACCGTGCGGGCACCTGCCTTGCGCATTTCCAGCAGCCCCGCCGCGCCGTCATCGCCCATGCCGGTCATGATCACCCCCAGCGCGTTGGCCCCGGCGCATTTGGCCACCGAGCGGAACAGCACATCGACCGACGGGCGGTGCCGGTTCACCAGCGGGCCGTCCATCACCTCCACGTAATACTGCGCGCCGGTGCGGCGCAGCAGCATGTGTTTGCCACCCGGCGCAATCAAGGCGCGGCTGTTGATGACGCGGTCGTTGTTCTGCGCCTCTTTCACCTCGATCTGGCACAGGCTGTTGAGCCGCTGGGCAAACGCGGCGGTGAACTTTTCTGGCATGTGCTGCACGATGACCATGCCCGGTGTCACGCGTGGCAGGCTGGTCAGCACTACTTCAAGGGCTTGCGTGCCGCCGGTTGAGGTGCCAATGGCCACCACCCGCTCGGTGGTCTGGATCATGGCGCTGTGTTTGTCGGCAGCAGGCATGATCACGTCCGCCGTGTTTTTGACCGAGACATGCAGCGCCTTGACATTGGCCTTGGCTGCGGCCTTGACGGCAGTCACCATGTCTTGGGAGGCATCTTCCAGAAACTGTTTGAGCCCCACCTTGGGCTTGGCAATGATCGCGACCGCGCCAGCAGCCAGGGCTGCCATCGAGGTTTGCGCCCCCGACTCGACCAATGTTGAGCAAATCACCACCGGCGTAGGTCGCTCTGCCATGACCTTTTTCAGGAAGGTGATGCCATCCATGCGCGGCATTTCGATGTCAAGCACGATCACATCCGGCCATTGCACCTTCATGCGGGCGATCGCCAGAATCGGGTCGGCTACGGCGGCGATGACCTCAATCTCGGGGTCCGCGCTGAGCTGGCTGGTGACCACCTGGCGCACCACCGCAGAATCATCCACCACCAGCACTTTGATTCGGCTCATGTTGCGCATCCTCCGACTGCCGTTTCAGCAGCAACTTCAAATTGTGACGGCCGGACCTGGCGCATCCAGACATCGCCATTGCTGACGTTGAAAATGATTTGCCGGTGCCCCACACCAAACAAACTCTCGCTGACCACCTCGATGCCCTCGTTTTGCAGCAGCAGTCGCGCCGCCTCACCGTTTCGTTGGCCCACCGTGATGGCCGTCGCCCGCGTCTGCCCCGGAAACATGTTGCCACCGCCAAAAATCTTGGCCTGACACTGTTTCGGGTTGACCCCGGCGGCCTTTAAATCCTTCATCATCCATTGCAAGGCCTCGTCGCCATAACGACCGTCCAGCACCTGCCCCGGCACCGCCTCGGAACGGGTTGGCAACAAAAAGTGCGACATGCCACCGATGCACGCCTGCGGGTGCCACAGCGTGATCGACACACACGAACCCAGAATGGTGCGAATCTGAAAGGCGGCATCGCCCACAAACAGCTCGCCGGGCTGCAGGAAGATGTCCATCAGGTCTTTCAGGCGGGTCATGTCAGAGCGCCTTGCGGTAAATGGCCGGTGCCACCATCTTTACCGCCTGGGTGATGTCATTGAGGCTCTCGGAATGGCCGACACAAAAGTAGCCGCCCGGCTTGAGCGTGGCAATCACCCGCGCCACGACTTCACGCTTAGTGTCGTTGTTAAAGTAAATCATCACGTTGCGTAAAAAAACCATGTCAAACTGACCCAGCTCGGGCATTGCAGCATTCAGGTTCACCTGGCGAAACGTCACCTTGCTGCGCAGGCTGCGCTCCACAAGCAATTGCCCCTCGTAGGGTCCGGCACCCTTGCGGCAAAAACGCTTCAAAAACTCAGGCGGAATGTGACGACCGCGCTCCATCGAATAAAGCGCTTTGCGCGCGCCGTCAATGACGCGGGTGCTGATGTCGGTGCCCAGTATTTCCCACGGCGTGGTTTGCATGCAGTCTGCCAGCACCATGGCCATGCTGTAGGCCTCTTCACCGCTGGAACTAGCCGCGCTCCACACCCGAAACGGTTGGGGGCGGCTGCGCTCCTTCAGCGCCTGCGTGCGCAAGAATTCGAAGTGTTTGATCTCGCGGAAGAAATAGGTTTCGTTGGTAGTGAGCAGGTCCACTGCCATCTGCGCCTCAGCCGGGTGCAGGCCGGATTTCAACAATTTGAAATAAGCGCCAAAGCTCTCCAGCCCATGCGCGGCCAGCCGTTTGCCCAAGCGCCCGGTGACCAGCGCCTTTTTGGCATCAGCCATGGAGATGCCCGCCGCCTCAAAAATAAAGCGCTGAAACTGGGCAAACTCGGCGTCGGTGATGGCAATGGCCTGCAAGATCACTCCCTGAATATTTATATGCTTTTTTAGCCTCTAGCCCTTATTTGGAAGGGGCGGGTAGCTATCTATTTTATATGGCTACCAGCTGCCGCTGTGCGTCAACTCACATCCCTTCTGCGGTTCCTGTCACCTGCCCCATCTGGCTGATCTCTTCGGTGGAGAGCACCCGGTTGACGTTGAGCAGGATGACGAACTTGCCGTTGACCTTGGCAATACCTTCTATGAAATCGGGCCGTATCTTGGCACCAAAACTCGGTGCGGGTTCGATCTCGGAGGTGGGAATCTCCAGCACTGCCTGCACCGAATCAACTACCACACCCATGTTCTGGTGCTCGCCTTCCACAGCGGTGGGCACCTCGATGATGACGATGCAGGTGCTCTTGATCACCGGGGTGCTCGGCTTGCCAAAGCGGTTGGACAAGTCCATCACCGGCACCACCGCGCCGCGCAGGTTGATCACGCCGCGAATACACGCGGGCATCATCGGCACCTCGGTCAGGTTGGCGTACCAGATGATTTCCTTGATGCTGAGGATGCTGATGGAGAACATCTCGCCTCCCAGCATGAAGGTGAGGTACTGCTTTTCCTCCACCGCCGCCTGGGACGCTACCTGGTTGCCCAAGCCCTTTTTGTCAGCTTTGACCAATGCGTTCATGGTCGGCTCCTGTTAGAACTTGGTGAACTGGGATTCATCCAGGTCGTCAGAGCTGGCCATGGCATGGCTCTGGGTGGGTCGCGTGGCTGCTGGCTTGGGTGCCTTGCCGCTGCTGGCACTGCTCTTGCGCACCTGATGCTGCACGCTTCGGCCCTGTGAGGCGCTATCAAGCTTGAAGAACGACATGGTTTGCTGCAGCTGTTCAGCCTGGCTGCTCATCTCTTCGCTGGTGGCTGCCAGTTCCTCAGAGCTGGAGGCATTTTGCTGCGTGGTGGTGTTGAGCTGGCTCACCGCCGAGTTGATCTGGCCCACGCCACTGCTTTGCTCGGTGGAAGCTGCGGTGATCTCTTGCACCAGATCAGATGTCTTGCGGATATTGGGCACGATCTCGTTGAGCAGCCGACCGGCTTTTTCGGCCAGTGCCACGCTGGAGCTGGCCACTTCACCAATCTCTTGCGCCGCAATCTGGCTGCGTTCGGCCAGCTTGCGCACCTCGGCGGCCACCACGGCAAAACCCTTGCCGTGCTCGCCCGCACGGGCGGCTTCTATCGCCGCGTTCAGCGCCAACAGGTTGGTCTGTGCGGCGATGTCGTCAATGATGCCAATCTTTTGCGCGATCTGTTTCATGGCGGTCACCGTTGCTTCCACGGCCTCGCCACCGTCAGCCGCGTCCTTGGCCGCCTTGCTGGCCATGCCATCGGTGATCTTGGCGTTTTCGGTGTTTTGCGCAATGCTCGATGTCATCTGCTCGATGCTGGCACTGGTTTCCTCTACCCCCGCAGCCTGTTCGCTGGCGGCTTGCGACAGCGACTGGGCGGTGGCACTCACCTCTTCCGAGGCGCTGGCCAGGGCCTGTGCACCGCTGTTGACATCGGTCACCACCTCAACCAGTTTCTTCTGCATGTTGGTCATGGCAGATTTCAGCTCGTCCCAGGTACCGGCATAGTTCTTCTTCATCGACAGGGTCAGGTCACCACCTTCCAGCGCACCCAGCACGTCGCGCAGTTCCTGCACCGGCGTATTGACTGCGACCATCACGGCGTTCAGGCCTTCCACCACCTTGCGGAAATCGCCTTGGTGCTTGGTGGCATCGGCACGCACAGCCAGGTTGCCATCGACAGTGGCTTTGGACAATTCGTTGGAATCTGCCACCAGTGCGTTCACCGCTTTGGTCACGTCAATCAGGGCCTTGGCAAGCATGTCGCCCTCGCTGCGCACATTGACCACCGTGGTGAGATCACCCTTGGAGATGGCTTGCGCTGCTGCAGCCTGCGCGTTGGTGGCATCAATCAGGGCATTGAGGTTGTTCTTGATGATGTTGTAGTCTCCGCTGTACACGGTGACGATCTTCGGCGGCATGTCGCCCTTGGAGATACGTTCCACATAGTCGGCCGTCACGTTCAGCGGATTGACAATGTTGGTCACGGTTTCGTTCACGCCCACCACCAGCTTGTTCCAGCCGCCCACAAACATGTCCGCATTGGCGCGTTTCTTCAGCTCACCATTGGCTGCGCCCTGAATGATGATGTCGGTCTGCGCCAGCAAGTCGCCCATCATCTTGACCACCGCATTCAGGTTGCCCTTGATGACGTTGTATTGGCCTTTGTAGTCGGTCGTAATGGCCGGTGGGATAACACCCTTGGAGATGTCTTCCACATACTTGGCGGTGACATTCAGCGGATTAACAATGTTGGTGACGGTCTCGTTCACACCCACCACCAGCTTGTTCCAGCCACCGACAAACATGTCAGCGTTGGCACGCTTGTCGAGTTCACCGTTGGCAGCGCCTTGGATGATGATGTCGGTTTGCGCCAGCAGGTCGCTCATCATCTTGACCACGGCGTTGAGGTTGCCCTTGATGACGTTGTACTGGCCTTTGTAGTCGGTGGTGATGACCGGCGGGATGACCCCCTTGGCGATCTTGTCCACGTAATCTGCGGTCACGTTGAGTGGGTTGACAATGTTGGTAACTGTTTCGTTCACACCAACCACCAGTTTGTTCCAGCCGCCAACAAACATGTCGGCGTTGGCGCGCTTGTCGAGTTCGCCATTGGCAGCGCCCTGGATGATGATGTCGGTCTGCGCCAGCAAGTCGCTCATCATCTTAACCATGTTGTTGAGGTTGCCCTTGATGACGTTGTACTGGCCCTTGTAATCGGTGGTGATAACGGGCGGGATGACACCCTTGGAAATGTCGTCCACATACTTGGCGGTCACATTCAGTGGGCCAATGACGGCATCCAGCGTGGTGTTGACCCCTTCGACGATCTTGCGGAAGTCGCCCTGGTGTTTGCTGGCATCGGCACGCGTTTCGAGCTGACCATCCACGGCAGCTTTGATCAGCACATTGGTATCGGCCATCATGGCCTGCACGGCGGTCTGAATGGCACGGAATGAATTGCCCAGGATGCCAATTTCGTCCTTGCTTTCAATGTCAAGTTTGAAGTTGAAATCACCGGCAGCCATCTTGTCTGCACCGGCCACCATCTTCAGGGTAGGGGCAGTCACCGAGCGGGTGATGAACCAACCCATGAAAATCGTCAGCAACGAGGCCACAATACCCAGAATGATGAGCATGTTTTCGGTGGCGGTTGCCAGCGCATCGGCATCTTTGCCAGCTTGGTTGACCAGTTCATTCTGGTAGTCATTCAAGCTGTTGACAGTCGCCATGTATTCGGTCTGACCTTTGCGCAAATCGCCCTGCATCAGCGCAACGACTTCAGCCTTTTTGTCTGCCTTGATCAAATCAACTGTCTTTGCCTGTGCATCCACATAGCCCACACGAGCGGACTTCACCTTGCTCAGCAATTCTTTGCCCTTGTCACTGGTGATGGTTTTGTCCAACTGTTCCAGTGTGCTGGTGATGATCTTCGATTGCTCGGGCAGTGCATCCAGCGATTTTTGCTGTTCGGCACCACTGTAGATGTAGGCGTTGCGCAACTGCCGGGCAGTAATGGCCAAGGCGTCGGCCAATTTGCCAGCCTCCACGGTCTTGGGAAACTGGTCATTGACCAAAATTTCAACTTCGTGATTGAGTGTTGCCAGCCGCGTGTAACTGACGACGGCGATGGCAATCAACAAAACCAGGGTAACGGCAAAGCCTACCGCCAGCCGGACACCAATCTTCATATTTGCAAACATGTCATACCCCTTGAAAAAACTGAACAAACCAAACCGCCGACACTCAAGCCACCACCGCGTGCTCGGCTGGCGCCTGGCCACTCTTTGCCATGGCCTGGCGCACCAGCGACGGCACATCCAGAATCAAGGCCACATCACCACTCCCCAAAATCGTCGAGCCGCTGATGCATTTGCTTTGGGCAAACATCTGCCCCAGCGGCTTGATCACCGTCTGAAACTCGCCCAACAGGGTGTCCACCACCAGCCCGGCTTTTTGCCCGGCATGCTTGAGCACGACAATGTTTTCGCCTTTGGCCGGTTTGCCAGACACCGAAAACAGCTCACGCAAGCGGATGAAGGGCAACACTTCGCCACGCAGATTGGTGTAGTCGTGGCCCGGCTCTGCCGAATACGCAACGCACTCTTCAATCATGTCCAGCGGAATCGCATACACCGATTTCTCCACACCCACCAGAAAACCGTCGATGATGGCCAGGGTCAGCGGCAGGCGCACGGTCACGATCGTGCCCACGCCTTCTTCGCTGGTGATGCCCACCGTGCCACGCAGCGCGGTGATGTTGCGTTTGACCACATCCAGACCGACACCGCGGCCCGACAGGTTTGTCACCTTCTCGGCGGTGGAGAAACCCGGCTCGAAGATCAATCCATAGACTTCGGTGTCGGTCAGATGATGGTTGGCGTCGACCAGGCCACGTTCAATGGCTTTGGCCAGAATCTTGTCGCGCTTGAGGCCACCGCCGTCGTCTTCCACACTGATGACGATGGCCCCCGAATCATGGTACGCATTGAGTTTCAAGGTGCCCTGCACCGGCTTGCCGCAAGCGGCGCGCACTTCGGCGCTTTCAATGCCGTGGTCCATGCTGTTGCGCACCAGGTGCATCAGCGGGTCACCAATTTTTTCAACCACGGTTTTGTCGAGCTCGGTGTCTTCGCCATCGATCACCAGGGCGATGTCTTTGCCCAGGTCGCGCGACACGTCATGCACCACACGCTGGAAACGGTTGAACGTGGCACCGATGCGCACCATGCGCAGTTGCAAGGCGCTGTCGCGCACTTCTTCCACCAGCGTGGCGAGTTTGGAGGTGGATTCGGTGAGCTCAATCACTCGGGAGCGGTGCGCGATCATGTTCACACTGGCTCCGGCAATGATCAGCTCGCCCACCAGATTGATGAGCTGGTCGAGTTTGTCGGCATCCACGCGGATGGACTTGCTTTCGGAAGCACCGGCTTCCTTGACCTGCTTTTGTTTGGTGAGCGCGGCCTCCACCACCTCGGGCTGCACTGAGCCCTGCTCCACCAGAATGGTGCCAATGGGTGTATCGGGCGCATCCACCTGGGTGTTGAGCGCCATGTCCAGCTCTTGCGGACTGAGCGTGCCGCAGCGCACCAACATGTCGCCCAGGCGGGCGGGTTCGCCCTGCTGCAGGTTGATCAGGCTGACATATTCAGAAATCAGGCTGTGTGGCGGCAGGATCACCAGGCGGCAATCGTCGCGCACAAACTCAAACACCTGCTCGATCTTGGCCTTGTCCACTTCCGTCTGGAACGCCATCTCAAAACCCAGGTAGCACAGCTCCGGGTCCATATGTTCGGCATCCGGCAGCGCGTCGGCGACGGTCTCAATGGCCACCACCTTGCCCATGGTGCCCAGGTAGCGGATGAATGAGAGCGGGTCCATGCCGTTGCGCAGCACGTCCGGCCCGAAACGCATGGAGATGTGCCAGTGGTGGGCATGCGCCATGTCGCCGCTGATGCGCTGCACCTGCTCGGTATCTGCTGTCGGCACGTTGCGGCCCGTATCAGCGGTGCCAGTGGCATTGGCACCTGCCTTGCCAGCTTCGAGGAAACCCCGCAACTGGCTCACCAGTGGTTCACCCTTTGCCAGCATTTCGGGCGTGCGGGTCAGCTGCCCGGCAGCAACACCATCAATCAATGCGCCAATGTGATCACAGCATGTCAGCAACAGCGCCTCCAGCTTGTCATCCAGCTCGACCTTGCCGGCGCGAACCTTGTCCAGCACGCTTTCCACCACATGGGTGAAGGCCACCACATGGTCCAGGCTGAACAGGCCGCTAGAGCCCTTGATGGTGTGCGCGGCGCGAAAGATGGCATTGACCATCTCGCTCTTGTCGTCTGCGCCTTCAATAGCCAGCAGAGCCGTCTCCATGTCTTCAAGCAACTCGCGGCTTTCGACAATGAACAGCTCCAGTGCGTCGTCCATGTCCATGTCAGCTCCTTGCGGCACCCGCCGGGGTGCGCGAATCCATCACCAGATGGTCACCGAAATAGGCGGCCACGTTCAGCAGTTCAAACACGTCAATGACGGCCGGGCTGTGGCCTGTGAGCTGCACGTCACGACCCTGCGCCAGCGCGGTATTCTTGGCCAGCATCAGCAGTTGCACACCGGCCGTGTCAAGGTCGGTCACGCCTGACAGATCAATCTCGGTCACGGGCGGAACCGCCAGCAGCACGGGCTTGAGTTCCATGGCGCGAAAGATGGTCAGCTCGCCATCGATCTTCAAGACGTTGGGCGCGCTCATGGCAGACACAGCCTTTGCACTGCGTCCACCAGCCGCTCAGGCTGGAACGGCTTGACCACCCAGGCGCGCGCGCCGGCCGACTGGCCTTCACGCTTTTTGGACTCTTCTGACTCGGTGGTCAGCATGATGACCGGCGTGAACTTGTAGGCGGGCATCTGCTTGACGTTTTTGAGGAAGGTGATGCCATCCATCACCGGCATGTTCACGTCGCTGATGATCAGGTGCACCTTCTGGCCGGTGAGTTTGCTCAGGGCGTCGCGGCCGTCCACCCCTTCGAGTACGTCATAACCTGCGCCCTTGAGCGCGATACCGACCACCCGTCGCATGGAGGCGGAGTCGTCAACAATCATGATGGTCTTGGCCATGGCGTGTCCTCTAGAAAAAACTGATATCTGTGGTGCCGCTGTTTTGCGCCACCTTGCCACCGGCATGAATGACGTGCTGATCCGCCATCACATAGGTTTTTTTCATCTCGGTCAGCATCTCCTGCGGGTCATGCGCCTGGAGCACACCGGTCTGCGCAAAGGTCTGCTGCGTGTCTTGCAGCACGTCGGGCAGGCGCGCAATGTTTTTGATGACCTGGGTCAGGATCTGGCTCACCCGGTCCTGAAACTGCATGTGCACCAGCGCGCTGTTCACCTCGGACTGGATGCTCAGGCTCTCACCGTGCAGCACATCGCGTGAGCGCTGGAAAGCCTCGGTGATGCCCTTGAAATCGGCCACCACGCGGTCAATGGTGGTGTGCGCTGATTCAAGCGAGCTGTCTTCGGCCACCACCGACTCACGCACCGCCGAGCAGGTATCCACAATGGCGGCACTAATCACCTTGACCTTTTCGGCAATCTTGCGCCCGGTGTCGCCGGACTGGTTGGATAACATACGGAACTCTTTGGCCACCACGGCAAAACCCCGGCCCAAATCACCCGCGCGGGCAGCCTCAATGGCGGCGTTCAGGGCCAGCAGGTTGGTTTGCTGGGCGATGCGGGCCACATCAGAGGCCATGTCCTGCAGTTCACCCACAAAGCGGTCCAGGCCCTGCACCTTGGTCAGCATCTGCTCCAGGTTCTTCATGGCGGTTTCCTGAACCGTGATCAAAGCACTCAACTCCTGCTCACTCTTGGCAAATACAGCCACAAGCCCACTGCCATTGCTGTCCATACCATCGGTTTCCTGATTGGCGGTGCGCAAGGCCGCATCAAGCTTGTCAACAATGCCGCCAAAACGCTCCGACAGGTCGTTGACGGCGACTTCCATCTGCTCGCGCGATGACTCAATGTGGCCGTTCCAGACCGGTACCACCTGCTGGCTGTAAGCGGCCTGGCCCGCCAGATAGTCGGCCACCGCCTGTTTCAAGACCTTTTCCTGTCTGACCATGAGCCAGCCGACCAAGACAGCACCCGCCAGGAGCAACACCGCAGCACCCACAGACAACAAGCTGGCCTGCCCGATCCAAACCATTACCAGCGCGGCAACCACGCCCCAAGCTGCGGGATAAAACCTGTGGGCATCGTTTGGCAAGGGAAGCATCATCAGGACACCTCACCAGGCTGCGCTGCCAGGTTTGAAATGATGGGCAGCAACTCGGCGACAAAGTTGGCCTTGCCCACCAGACCCAGCGCACCCAGCGCTTGCGCTGCGGTGCGGTAAGACTCGTTGTCGTGCATCGACAAAAACAAAACGCGTGGTGACCGGGACCAGCTTTGCATCTCCCTGGCCACATCAAGACCGCTCTGACCTGGCATCACGATGTCGAGAAGCATCAGGTCGGGATTCAGACGTTTCGCCAACTCCAGCGCCTGCGCGCCGTTGTGCGCCTCAGCAACGACCTGTGTGTTGGCGACCAGCCTGAGCGTTTTTTTGACGGAAGCCAGAAAAGTCAGGTTGTCGTCCACCAGCATGATCTGCAGCGTCACGCCAAGCTCCCATGCTGCCATACGGTGGGGGCCGAAAGCCTGGTCAATGCTTTCGAGGTCGTGTGGGTCAAATGTCTGAACATGGTCTGTACTGTAGGTACAGCGCCGGTTCAGCGGTATCGGGCCAATACCCTAATCTGACGGGGGAAACACCTGAAGGAAGAACTGCACCGAGAACACAGCACCCGGTCCGGAACCGACATCAAGCTGGCCGCCGAGTTGCCGCGCCAGGTCAGCCACCAGTTGCAGGCCCAGGGATTGGGTACGCCGCGCCTCAAAGTCCGCTGGCAGCCCCACCCCGGTGTCGCGCACCGTCAGGTGCCACCAGCCAGTTCGGGCGGACGGCTGCGAACTCACCACCACCTCACCGCCATGCCCCGACGGAAAGGCGTGCTTGAGGCAATTGGAGATCAGTTCATTGACCAGCAGCCCGCAAGGCGTCGCCTGGTCCATGCCAACCTGCACCTCAGACATGTCCAGCACCAGCCGGACATCGCCAGCCACCCCGGATGCACTGCGAAACGCCTGCGTGGCCAGTTGCTTGAGGTAGACCCCGAGTTCCACCGAGGCAAAGGTGCCTGCGCGGTACAGGCTCTCATGCAGCAGCGCCATGGCAAAAATGCGGCCCTGCATCTCCTTGAGCACGGCGCGCGTGTCGGGCTGGTCGCTTCGACCCGCCTCCAGACGCAACAGACTGGTGATGACCTGCAGGTTGTTTTTGACCCGGTGGTGCACCTCATGCAGCAGCGCCACTTTATCCTTGAGCGAATTCTGAAGCGCCAGTTCAGCCTGCTTGCGTTGGGTGATGTCTTCTTTGACGGCCACGTAATGGCTGGTCTTGCCATGGGCATCAAGCACCGGCGCAATGACAGCGTGTTCGATAAACAACTCGCCAGTTTTTCGCCGGTTGTGCAGCTCACCCTGCCAGACACCGCCCTGGCTGAGGGTGTCCCACAGCGCAACATAGACCTCGGGCGGGGTCAGGCCGGACTTGAGAATGCGCGGGTTTTGCCCCATCGCCTCGGCCAGCGTGTAGCCGGTATGGCGGGTGAATGTCGGGTTGGCATACAGGATGTCGCCCTGCAGATCGGTGATGACGATGGACACTGGTGCCTGCTCCACCGAGCGCGACAACTGACGCAGCCGGTCATCTGCCGCCTTACGTTCGGTGATGTCGGTGATGAAGCCGTGCCACAGCACCAATCCGTCATCCAGCCGCTCCGGCAAGGCGTTGCCAAACAGCCAGTGCTCTGTGCCATCATCAAGCGTGACACGATATTCATGCTGCCACGGCGTCAGATGTGTCGCTGACTCTTGGATTGAGGCCATGATTTGCTGCTGATCCTCGGGATGGTGCATGGCAAATAGCGCTGAGGCATCGCTCTGCACATCTTGCGGATTGACCCGGTAGATATTGCGAATGGCCTCACTGGTAAACGGCAGGCATGAGCCGCCATCGGGCCGGAGCAGAAACTGGTACACCATGCCTGGCGCGCTGTTAGCCAGCTTTTGCAGCCGGCTCAGCGCCTCATCGCGGGCGACATCAGCCCGGCGGCGCTCGGTGACGTCCAGAAAAGTCCAGAACGAGGCACCAGGAGGTGATGCCAGCGCCGAGCCACTTAACTCCACCCAGACCGATTGGCCATCTCGGCGGACAAACTCAATCTGCGAGCGGTACACCTGACCCGCCATCAGCTTGGGATAGGCTTGCAGAGTCATCTTCAGGTAGGCTTCCTCGCTGGGGTAATACATGCGCGTTGGTGTGCCCACGGCTTCACCCGTGCCATAACCAAACATCACCTCAAAGGCTGGATTGGCCCACAGCACCAGCCGGTCCTGCACTTTTGCAATGGCCACCATGTCGTTTTTGAGCATGGCTTGCTGCTCCACCAGGGCTTGCTCCAGATCCAGCCGGGTGTGGTCCAGCGCCACCAGCGAGTCGGTCAAGGAACGGGTTTTTTCCTGCACCCGTTGGCGCAGCATCAAATTCCATAGCGCCAACACCAGTACCAGAAAGGCGGTTGCCAGAGTCGCGTATTCGGCGTAGCGGACATACCTTGGCAGGCTACTGTCAGCAACCGCGCTGCCGAGCCATTTGTCGTCAATCTTTTGTAACTCGACCGCGCCAATTTGCGCAAAACCGACCTCCAGCGTATGCAGCAAAGCCGCATCGCCCTTGCGCACGGCCCGGTGGAACTCTCCCACCGATATGGGAGGCGAATGCCGAAAGTCATCTGCCACGCCCATCTGGTTGAGAAGATAAGTCGCCGGTGGCAAGTCCATGCAAAAAACGCGCACTTCACCAGCCTTGGCCACGTTTACCACGTCAGAGTAGCTGGCATAGCGTTTGAAACTGTCCACGCCCTGCGAGCGCAACGTGCCCATGCAGGCATCGCCTTCCTTGACCCCCACGGTGAAGCCCCGCGCTGACTTGGCATCGACAATGCCGCCGAGACTATTTTGAAAAAACAGCGCCACCTCAACACGCGTATAAGGTGCGGTGAAGTCATACAACTTTTGCCGTTCGGGGGTTTCAAAGATCGTGTCGATCACATCGGCCTGCCCAGCTTGCATGGTTCGCTGCGCGTCAGCCCAGTCCATGGCCTGCAGTTGCACCGCCACACCCGTGCGGGCCTGCCATAGCGCCCAGGTGTCTTTCAGAATGCCTTGAAGCTGCCCATTGGCATCCCGAAAGCTGAACGGCGGGTAGTTGTCGTCCAGCACCACGGTGATGGACTTCGGCGGTGCAGCGGGCAGCACCTGTGCGCTGGCAAACCCGCACACAGCGCACACCACGCATGACAGCAATAGCCTGAGGATGCTCATCTATAAATAGCTGTTTGCGCTTATTCCATAAGGGCTAGAGGCATATTTTCCATATAATTTTTCACGGACACAAGCGCCTCGGGCGGCAGCGGTCTGGCAAACAGATAACCCTGAAAGGCATCGCAACCAATGCCGGCCAGAAAGTCGCGCTGCCCCGGGGTTTCAACCCCTTCGGCAATCACCTGCATGCCCAGATTGTGGCCCAGCGCCACGATGGTCTGGCAGATCACCGCGTCATCCGGGTCGGTCAGCAGGTCGCGCACAAACGACTGGTCAATCTTGAGCTGATCCATCGGCAGGCGCTTGAGGTGCGTCAGCGACGAATAGCCCGTGCCAAAGTCGTCCAGCGAAAAACTCACGCCCATGGCTTTGATGTTGCGCATCTTGGTGATCACCTGCTGCAGGTCGTCAATCAGCATGCTCTCAGTGAGTTCCAGCTTCAGGTGGCGCGCGTCAATGCCGCTGTCGGCCACCGCCTGCGCCACGGTCTCGACAAAATCGTCCTGTGAGAACTGCAGCGCGCTGACGTTGACCGCCATGGTCCAGCCCGCCGTGGCCTCATTGGCGGCCCATTGCAGCAATTGCTGGCAGGCGGTGTCAAGCACCCATTGGCCCAAATGCAAGATCAGCCCGGTCTCTTCGGCCACGGCAATGAACTGCCCCGGAGACACCAAGCCGCGCTGCGGGTGTTGCCAGCGAATCAGGGCTTCAGCGCCAACGGGCGCACCCTGCGCATCCACCTGCAACTGGTAATGCAGCACAAACTCCTGCTGCGCAAGGCCGCGCTGGATGTCTTTTTCAAGCTCCATGCGCGCCACCGCCAGCGCCTGCATGGAGGGGTCAAAGAAACGCACCGTCTTGCGCCCGGCCTCCTTAGCCTGGTACATGGCGGCGTCGGCCATTTTCAGCAGCTCGTCAAAGTTGCTGGCGTTTTTGTCGAACATCACGATGCCCAGGCTCGCGGAACTGACGTACAGCCGCCCGCGCAGGTCATAGGGCTGACTCAGCGCATGCAGAATTTTTTGTGCCACCGCCTTGGCATGCAGTGCCGCCAGCTGTCCGCCCAAACCCAGGGTTTCGAGCATGATGGCAAACTCGTCACCGCCCAGATGTGCCACCGTGTCTTCCTCACGCACGCAGGCCAGCAGGCGCACACCCACCTGGCGCAGCATGTCGTCGCCATAACCCGGCCCCAGGGTGTCATTGATGTGCCGGAAATGGTCCAGATCGAGCAGGATCAAAGCCCCGTGCTGTTCCGAACGGGTTGCCGCCTTGATGGCCATTTGCAGCCTGTCAAGCAGACGGCGGCGATTGGGCAGGCCGGTGAGTTCATCAAAAAACGCCAGATTCTGGATTTTTTCTTCGGCCTGGCGATGCTGGCTGAGGTCTGCCAAGACAACAATGTAAGAAACCTGCGCGGCCACGGTGATGCGAGACACGCTGAGCCTCAGCGGAAATTGCTCGCCGTTTTTGCGCAGGCCACTCACCTCACGCTGATGAGCGATCACCCGGCCCAGCGCCTCGGATTCGTCATGCTGCAGGAAGGAGTTGTGTCCTGCACGGAAGCGCTCGGGCATCAGCATCGATACGTTTTGCCCCAAAACCTCGTCAGCCGCATAACCAAAGATGGTGCAAGCGCCCAGGTTGATGGTCTGAACCTCACCACGCGGCCCCACGGTGAGCACGCCGCTGGTCAGGTTATCCAGAATGACCTGGTTGCGCAGCGCCAGCTCGGCTTCGCGCACATCCACCTGATGTTTGTAGAGCGCCATCTGCAGCACCGTGTGCAGTTCGCGCTCGGAAAATGGCTTGAGGATGTAGCCATAAGGCTCTGCCAGCATGGCCCGCTCAAGGATGTCGTCTGCGGCGTAGGCGCTCAAAAAAACCACCGGCAGCGCCTGATGCTCGCGAATCGCGCGGGCGGCGGCAATGCCGTCCATGCCCGGGCCCAGGCCAATGTCCATCAACACCAGATCGGGGCGCAGCCGCCCGGTCAAAAACACCGCCTCCTGCCCGGAACAAGCCTCGCCCGCCACCTCATAACCCAGTGCCTGCAATTGCTGGCGTATGTCATAACGGATGATGGCTTCGTCTTCGACGATCAGGATGCGCGGCGGGTTCTCGGCCTGGGGAGACTTTGAACTGTGCTCGGCAATGGAGGGGGTATTGAGCATGGCTAACGTTACGTCTCGCGCCGTCAAAACAACATACGGCAAACACCTGAATCTGGCCGGGGAAACACCTGAAAGCGTGCTGCAAGCCTGCCGTCGGTCATGGCCGCGCAGGCACTGAACCGTGCCTACCTGCAATATGAATTAAGTAGCTGCTCGCTCTTGCTGCATAAGGGCTAGAGGCCGATTTCTTATATGGAAACCAGACCCAGTTTCAAAGCGTGACGCACGAGCCCGGTGATCTCATGCACGTCCAACTGGCGCATCAAGGTGGTGCGGTGCGTCTCCACGGTTTTGACCGACAGGTCCAGGCGGCGGGCAATGTCCTTG
Source organism: uncultured beta proteobacterium (assembly GCA_903905735.1). Taxonomy (GTDB): domain Bacteria; phylum Pseudomonadota; class Gammaproteobacteria; order Burkholderiales; family Burkholderiaceae_C; genus Rhodoferax. The sequence continues at coordinate 14,617 of CAIVHU010000231.1, read as the reverse complement.
GTACTCAGGCCCTCAGCAATGAGTTGCAGCACTTCGCGCTGGCGTGGCGACAGGTGCTCGGCGGGCTGGTCGTCTTCGCGCAGGCGGTGCACGTAGTCGTCGAGCACGCCTTTGGAGACCGCCGGGCTCAGGTACGTTTCGCCGCGCAGCACGGCGATGATGGCAAGCTCCAGCTCCATCGGGGCCGAGTCTTTCAGCAGATAGGCGACCGCGCCATGGCGCAGGGCGCGGCGCACGTATTCTTCGTTCTGGTGCATCGACAGAATCATCACCCGGACGCCGGGCATGGCCTTGACCAACCGCGCCGTGGCTTCCAGGCCGTTCAAGCCTGGCATGGCGATGTCCATCAGCACCAGATGCGGCTGCAACTCATCGGCCAGCGCCAGCAAAGCCAGGCCGTCACCAGCCTCGCCCACCACGCTGAGGCCTGGTATGGACTCCAGCAGCTTGCGCAGGCCGGCACGCACCAGCGTGTGATCATCGGCCAGCAAAACGCGCATGTTGCTCAAAGGGATTCTCCTTGTGTGCGCCAGGGACAGCGCAACGCCACCGTGCTGCCTTCACCGGGGTGAGAGCTGATCTCAAGCTGCCCGCCCAGCAGCGTGGCTCGCTCCTGCATGCCCAGCACGCCCAGGCTGGCACCGGTGGCAGCACGCTCACGCATGGCCGCCGTGTCAAAGCCTTGCCCGTCGTCGGTCACGGTCAGCACCATGTCGGTCTGGTCGCGGCACAACTTGATCTGCACCTGGCTGGCATGGGCATGGCGGCTGATGTTGGTCAAAGCCTCCTGGGCGATGCGAAAGCATGCTGTCTCGATTTCGGGGGCCAGGCGATGCAGCGTGCGCTCATGGAAAAACTGCACCTCAAACCCGCCCCGGCTGGCGCTTTGCTCGGCCATCCATTTGAGCGCCGGAGCCAGTCCCAGGTCGTCGAGCATGGACGGACGCAGCGCCGTGGCGAGTGTGCGCACCTGCTGCAAAGCATCTTCCACAATACGGATGTTCTCTTGGTACAGGTCGGCCGGGGCCTGGTCCTTGAAGCGTTCACCCAACTGCAGATTGATCTTGATGGCGGTGAGCGACTGGCCCAACTCGTCATGCAGTTCCAGAGCCACGCGGCGGCGCTCTTGTTCCTGCGCCTCCAGCACCCGGCGCGACAGCGCCTGTAACTGGCGTGTGGTGATCAGCAGCTTGGCCTCGGCCTGGTGCTTGTACAGCGCCATGGCCAGCACGGTACTGAGTTCACGCTCGGAAAACGGTTTGAGGATGTAGCCGAAAGGCTCGGTGAGTTTGGCCCGCTCCAGAATATCGTCAGCCGCATAAGCCGTCAAAAAAACCACTGGTACGCCGAACTGCTGGCGAATGGTACGTGCTGCGCTGATGCCATCCATGTCACCTGCCAACTGGATGTCCATCAGCACCAGATCAGGGTGCCACATCCCTGCCAGACCAATGGCTTCTTCACCCAAGGAGGTGGGTCCCAACACCTGGTAACCCATGGCCCGCACCTGCTGGGCAATGTCACGGGCCACGATCACCTCGTCCTCAACAATCAGGATTTTGGTGGGTTTGGCAGCTGACGGGGCATTCATGGGCTTGGCAACTCAAGTTTTGCGCTTGGAGGATTTGTTCGTCGGCGCAGGTTTGCCTATTTTGTCTTGTTTCGCGGGCTTCTTAACTGCTTTGCCGTCCAGCGCGCTTGCAGCAGGTGATTTTTCCTCCAAAGCCGCTTCGAGCCGCTGACACAGCGTGCGTAAAATCTTCACACGGGCATAGTTCTTGTCGTTGGCTTCGACCAGCGTCCACGGTGACTCGCCGGTGCTGGTGCGCTCCACCATGTCGCAGATCGCTTGCTGGTAGTCGTGCCATTTTTCGCGATTGCGCCAGTCTTCCTCGGTGATCTTGAAGCGCTTGAAGGCAATTTGTTCGCGTTCCTTGAAACGTTTGAGCTGCTCGGCCTGGCTGATCTGCAGCCAGAACTTCACCACGATGACCCCCGCGTCGATCATCTCGTGCTCAAAGTCGTTGATCTCGCCATAGGCGCGCAGCCAGTCCGCCTCGGTGCAAAAGCCCTCGACGCGCTCCACCAGCACCCGGCCGTACCAGGTGCGGTCAAAAATGGCGACTTGCCCCTGACGTGGCAGTTGCCGCCAGAAGCGCCACAGATGCGGCTGCGCCTTTTCTTCGTCGGTCGGTGCTGCCACCGGGGTCACCTGGTATTGGCGGGCATCCAGAGCTGCGGCAATACGCCGTATGGCACCGCCCTTGCCCGCCGCGTCCGCCCCTTCAAACGCGCACACCAGCGAACGGGCCTTGAAACGCTCGTCGCGCACGAGTTCAGACAGCTTGCCCTGCCAGCGCGCCAGTTCGTCCTTGTAGGGCTTGGCGGCCAGCGCCAGACTCAGGTCCAGCTCGGACAACACGTTGCGGCCATCCAGGTCGACCCGCACCATGGGAGCCACGGCGGCGCGGGGCGGCTCAGTCTCGGCCAGTTTTTGCTTGATGGCCGCCAGCAGAACTTGCCCCACCGTCATCGAGCGATAGCGATCGTCGGTACCCTCCACCACCACCCAGGGCGCGGCAGCGGTGTTGGTGACCCGCAGCAAATGGCCTGCAACCTCCTGCAGTTGGTCGTAGGTTTTGAGGCGGTCCCAGTTCCACTGCGTGACGCGCCAGGCGGTGCGCGGGTCGGCCGACAGCGCCTTGAGCCGCTGCTTTTGCCCGTCCTTGGTCAGGTGAAACCAGAACTTGAGTACCAGCGCGCCTTCGTCCACCAGCATTTCTTCAAACCGGTTGATCTGCTCGGCACGGGCATCAAGCTCCTTGACCGAGATCTCACCCTGAATGCGTTCGCGGATCGGGTCGGAATACCATGACCCGGCAAAGATACCAATGCGCCCTTTGGGCGGCAGGCTGCGCCAGTAGCGCCACATGGGTGGTCGCTCGCGCTCCTCGTCACTGGGTTCGGAAAAAGCCAGGGTGGTGATGAAACGCGGGTCCATCCACTCGTAAAGCACATTGATGGTTTCGCCCTTGCCCGCGCCATCCTGCCCGCTGATCAGCACCACCACCGGGGTTTTGCGCTTCTCGAACAGGCTGATCTGCGCCTCCAGCAGCGCTGCGCGCAAGGTGGGAACGGCAGCTTTGTACGCTGCCTTGGTCATCTGGTGACCGATTTCTGCAGACTCAAACATGATGAACTTTCAACAAAAGTAAAACTTCCAAGCTCAATGGGCCAGCGGCAGGCTGACACGAAACGTGGTGCCCAGCCCCGGCGCGCTGGTGACATGGATGTGGCCGTGGTGCCGCTGGATGACCTCCCAGGCCAATGACAAGCCCAGACCGGTGCCCTGCCCCACAGGTTGGGTGGTGTAAAACGGCTCGAAGATGCGCTTCCTGACCTCATCACTCATGCCGCAACCGGTGTCGCTGATCTCCACCCAGGCCTCGTCCTGCGTGATACCGCTGCGCACAGTGATGCGTCCTGGCGTCGGCATGGCTTGCGCGGCGTTGATCAGCAGGTTAACCAGCACCTGCCTGATTTGCGCAGCGCTGCAAAGGGCAGGCGCGCGAGGAGCGAGGTCGCGCAGCACCTCTGCCTTGCCATGGAGTTCGGTGGCCGCACTTTTCAGGGCGCTGTCCAGAATGTCATTGAGATCGGTGGGCAACAGTTGGCTGACATCGGCGTTGGAAAAATCGCGCAGGTCGCTGACGATGCGCTTGACCCGAGCCAACCCGTCTTTGGATTCTTTTAGCAGATCAGGCAGGTCTTGCCGCAAGTAGTCGTACTCTATTTTTTGTAGCAAGCTATCCAGTACCTGTCTTGGCTCAGGGGGTAAATGGCTTGCCATCTGGCGAGACAAGTCGATCACTTCCAGGAGCTGTGTCGAATACTGCGCCAGGGTGTTGATGTTGGAGCTGACAAAACCGACAGGCGTGTTGATCTCATGCGCCACGCCTGCAGCCAACTGGCCCACTGCCGCCATTTTTTCGGATTGCAGCAGTTGCGCCTGGGTACGTTCCAGTTGCGCCACGGAGGCTTCCAGCGCCTGTTGCTCGGCCTGCAGCGCGGTATTGGCCTGGGACAACTCCTGGGTGCGCACCTGAACCCGCGATTCCAGCGAGCGGTTGGCCGCCTCCAGTTCGGCTTGCGCGGCCAGCAATTGCTGGTTGGTCCGGGTGAGTGCGCGGTTACGTTCGCTGAGCAGGCCAAACAAATCGATCAAGGCATCGTTATAGACCGCGTTGGGCGCACCCCCAACCGGGCTGAGCGCCGCAAAGGCCTGTTCAGGGCTCTCGCCCGCGCCAATGGCCTGCACTTGAGCGGCCATGCGCTTGTCTTCCGAGAGGATGTGAAAGGTCAGCCAACTCACCAGAAATTGCAGCAGTTCCTTGCCACTCAAGGTGCCCGACTGCTCATACTGCTGGCGCATTTGCAGCACTTCGGTGACAAAGGCCTGATGCGTGCGGTGATGCTGCGCCAGGTACTCAGGCAGCACCTCGGTGCGCGCCATCAGGGCTTCCTCAAATTTGAAGTGCACATCGGCGTAGTGCACCAATTTGTCCAGCAACGGGGCCACCACACGTTTGGCCGCGTCTTCACCCAGGGCCAGGCTGGGAGCCACCGCGTTGATCATGTCCACCAGGGCATGGTGCTGTGCATCCACCGGCGCGATGCCGGTCACAAAATGGTCGCTCCAGGCCATCAGTTTCATGGGCTTTTGTCCTGTGGCGGGCCTGCATCGTCGGGTGGCAAGCCTTCACGCCCGCCGTTGATGGGCAAGGTGACCCGAAAGGTGGTGCCCTGCCCTGGCGCGGACTGCACAGTCAGCGCGCCGTGGTGCTGCTTGACGATGCCCACCGCGATCGACAAGCCCAGCCCGGTGCCCTCGCCCACCGGCTTGGTGGTGTAGAAGGGCTCAAAAATCCGCGCCTGGGTGGCGGCATCCATGCCCGCGCCGGTGTCCTGCACTTCCAGCCAGACGTTTTCACCCTCCACACCAGTGCGAACGGTGATGCGACCGCGCTGGGCAATCGCCTGGGCGGCGTTGACCAGCAAGTTCATCATCACCTGGTTGATCTGCGAGGCCACGCAATACACCGGCGGCAAATCAGCGTAATCACGGGTGATGTCAGCCTTGTACTTGATCTGGTTCCAGACCACGTTGATGGTGCTTTCCAGCCCCACATGCAGGTCGGCCCATTGAAAGTCGGTTTCACCCACCCGCGAAAAATTCTTCAGGTCCAAGACGATCTTGCTGACACGCTCCACACCCTCGCGCGACTCGGCAATCAGCTCCGGCAGGTCGGTCAACAGAAACTCGAAATCAGCATCAGCCTTGCCGCGCCTAACCTCTGCCAACGCCTGGTCACGAGCCGCTTCGTCCTGGGTTTCAAGGCAGTTTTCCAGCGCCGCATACGCCTTGGTCACGCCCAGCAGCTTGTCCACATAACCGGCCAATGAACCGAGGTTGGATTTGACAAAACCGATGGGGTTGTTGATCTCATGCGCCACGCCCGCAGCCAACTGGCCAATGGAGGCCAACTTCTCGGACTGCAGCAATTGCAACTGGGTGGCCGCCAGATCACGGTTGAGATCGCTGAGTTCCTGCACACGTTGCTGCAGCGCCCGCTCGGCACGCTGGCGGCTCACGATGCGCCACATGGCGTTGCCCAGCAGCAGTAGGGTTTCCACATCCTGGTGCTCATAGTCCACCGCCTTGTTGCCCACGCCCATGAGCATGCAGGCCCGCCCGCCATCCATCACCGGCACGGAAATCAGCCGCTGCAAAGGGGCGTGACCCGGCGGCAGGCCATGTTTGTCAGGGTAAGCGGCGTAGTTGTTGAAAATCACCGGCTGACCCTGGCGCACGCAGTCGGCCCAGATGCCAGCCTGGCTGACCGGGTAATGTGTGTCAAAAGCGGCAGTACAACCCTGCAGGGCACCGGCGGTCCAGGTGACGAGTTCCAGCGTTTCCTGGTCCGGATTGACAAAGTGCAAAAACCCGATCTGGCTTTGGGTGAGCGCTTGGGCTGATTCCAGGCCCTCGCTCAAGAATTGCCTTTCGGTCAGCTCCGCCTCGATCTGGTTGAGCCGCAACATAGCGTGGGTGCGCCCATTGGTCAGGTAACGGTCGGTGACATCCAGGCTGAGCCCACCCAGATAGCGCTGGCCCGCAGCGTCATCCATGACAAACAAGCTGGCTTCGCTGTGGCGACCGTTATAGGCTTCGTCGTAACGCCGGGTGCCGCCTTGGCTGAGCACTTCTCTGTCCATCTCGGTCAGCTTGTCGGCAAACTCCGGCGGAAAGATGTCGTGGGCGGTTTTGCCAATCAGCGACTCGGGTGGCACGCCCAGCAGCGCGCCGAGCTGGCGGTTGACCAGCGTCAGGCGCAAATCGCTGTCCTTGACAAAAGCCACGCCCGGCAAGTGATCAATGAAACTCTGGGTCAGGGTTTGCGCGCTGTGCACCTGTGTCTGCAACACCTTGCGTTGACTCACATCATGGATGGCCGACATCAGATACGGCTTGCCGTCAAACGTGACCGGACGGCTAAACACCTCAACATCGCGAATCTCACCACTGGCCAGACGGTGTTGAAACTCGAAATACGACCGGTGGCTGCTGGCTGCCAGCGCCATCTCCTGGCGCACCTTTTCCGGTGCCAGGGTATTCACCTCAGTGATCGTCATGGCCGTGAAAGTGGCTTTGTCCCAGCCATAAAAATCCAGCGCCAGGATGTTGGCATCGACAATCCGGCCGTTAACCGGGTCCAGAATCACCATCGGCATGCAACTGTTGGCAAACAGCGCGCTGTAGCGCACCTCGCTCTCCTGCAGCGCGTACTCCACCTGACGGCGCTGGCTGTCGTTCTCAAAACCGTCGAGTGCGTAGCTGATATTGGCGGCCAGTTGCTCCAGCAAGTCGCGTGTCACGGCATCGAAGGCATTCACCTGGTCAGCGTACAGGCACAACACCCCGACCGGCTTTCCCGCCAGTCGCAGCGGCAGGGTCGCGGCCGCGCGCCAGGCATGCCGATGCGCCTCGGCGTGCAACGCCTGCATGCCGGGGTCGCTGGCCACATCCTGCGTCCAGACACTGCGGTCTTGCCGCATGGCCGCCCGCACAGGGTCCAGGTCCGCTGCCGCGTCACCGCTGCCAAGACTGAGGCGGATGGTTTGCAGGTAGTTCAGTCCGTCACCACAATGCGTTTGTGGCCGGATCTGGGGGTCGGCAGCATCGGCCAGGCCGATCCAGGCCGCTTTCATGCCGCCGAGTTCGACCACATGGTGGCAGATGTCCTCGAACAAAGCCGTCTGATGATCGCAGCGGATGATGGATTGACCGCATGTCAGCAGCGCCGCATACAGCTTGAGCAGCCGCTCTTGCTGCACATGGGCGTGTGCGTGGGCAGTCATGGTCGATCCGGCTCCACTTCCACCATCAGATGCAGGCCCATGGACCGCTCAAAGTCCATGATCTTGCCAATCACCATATCGTCCAGCAGGTGGCCAGCGGTCAGCATCAGCAGGCCGCTGGGCGTGATCAGGTCACGCGCCAGCACCATGCCAGGCAGCAGGTCACGGACCTGGCGAACCGTCTCCACATGCGGCTGCGCAGCGGCAGTAGACGGCCCCGCATCACCCATCAACCCAACCAGGGCGCTGACCACATCAGGGTCATAGCGCTTGCCACTGCCGTCGATGATGGCATCCAGCGACTTGGATGGGGCCAGCTTGCGCTGCGCCAGGGTGCCAATTTGCAGGCTGTCGTAATCACTGGCCACCAGCAGGATCCTGGCACCGAGTGGAATCTTGTTGCCCAACAGGGCGTCCGGGTAACCCGCACCGTCGAACCGCTCCAGTTGGGCCGCAATGATTTCCGCCGCACCCTTGAGTTCAGGCAGAGGAAACAGCAACTGCGCCGCACGCGCCGGATGTTTGCGAAAAGCCTGCAACTGCGCCGTGGTCAGCATCACCACCGGGGTGTTGAGCAGGTCGTCATCAAACCCGACCTTGCCGATGTCGTGCAGCAGGCCAGCCACAAAGAGTTCCTGGGCCGACTTGTTGCCCAGAGCCAGCTTGTTGGCCAGCCGCCGGGCCAAGTCGGCCACTCGACGCGAATGCCCGGCCAGATGGCTGCCACGCAGCTCGATCAGGCTGGTAAATATTTTGATGGAGGTGATGAAATTGTTTTTGAGCTGCTCGTTGGCTGCCACCAGCGCGCCGTTGGTCTGCTTGAGCTCGGCCGTGCGCTCGGCGACCTTGACTTCCAGGCTGAAGTTGAGCACTTTGAGCTCTTCGTTCTGGGCGGCTATCAGCTTCTGAAGGCGGCGCTGTTCCAGTTCCATGGCGCGCTGCTGCAAGGCGCTGCGCACGATCAGGATGATGTCGTTGTCGTCCCAGGGCTTGGCAATGTAGCGGTAAATCTCGCCCCGGTTGATGGCTCCCATGATGGAGGTGATATCGGCGTAACCGGTCAGCAGCAGGCGCATGGTGTCTGGCCAGCGCTGGCGCACCTGCTCCAGAAACATCACACCATCCATCTCGGGCATGCGCATGTCGGAGATCACCAGGTCAATCGGCTCGGTGGCCAGCACCTCCAGCCCGGCCTGACCGCCTTCGGCCACGCGCACCTGAAAACCCTTGGCCCGAAACAAACGGCGCAGCGCCGACAGGATGCTCGGCTCGTCATCGACACACAAGATGGTGAACAAGGCTGTGGGCGGTGCCGCTTCGGTAGAACCAGTGCCAGGCAGCTCGGTCATGTCAGTGTCGTGGTGTGGGGTTGAAGACAATTCAGGTGCTTACAGCTTCGAGAACACGGTGGCTTCCTCAACCAGAGGGGTGATGTCGCCCAGGTCATCCATGATGTCCTGAAGTTTACCGCCCAGGCGCTGTGCTACCGTGGGAACCAGCTCGTGCACATGCAAACTGCCGCCCAGGTCGTACCCGAGTTGCTTGCACACCTGATTGGCGGCAAACACGCAGGCCATCATGTCGGTATCGTACTTCTCGGGCTGGTGCAGATGCGCGATGGTCTGGACCAGATCGTCGGCAAAATGCCATTTGTGCGCCAGCATGGCACCGATGCTGGCGTGGTCCACACCCACCACCTCCTGCAGCGCCACATGCAGGCTGACATCCTTCCAGACACTCAGCTCCATCGAGCGTCGAAACTCCACCGGCATGAACTGCGCCACCACCACCTTGCCAAAATCATGCAACAGGCCGGCAATGAAGCAGTCTTGCGGGTCGGACTGCGGCAGCCGATGCGCCAGTTGCCGCGCCATGCTGGCGCAGGTCAAGGAATGAAACAGGTAGCGCTGACCGTCAAAACCGGCCATCGGGCTCTCGGGCAACATGCCGATGGCGGCAATGCTCAAAGCCAGATTTTTGATCGAGTTAAACCCCAGAAAAACCACCGCCTGGTCAATCGAGGTGATCTGCCGGGACAGCCCGTAATAGGCTGAATTGACCACCCGCAGCACTTTGACGGTGACCACCGGGTCTTTGTCGATGACATGCACCAGGTCTTTGGGTGCACAGGCCACATCACGGGTCAGGGTCAGAATCTTGTGAACGCTTTTGGGGAAGGCCGGCATGCTGTCCACGGCAGCAGTCAGACGCAGCGCCAGGTCCGGGCTCAGGGCGCGCATGCTGTTGCTCCCGGCCTTTGACCGAGCAACCCAAGCTTTTTTGCGAACTGACTATGCATGCTCCACCTCTTGTTCTTGGTTCATTTTAGGGGCGACAACCAAGCTTGCATATTGAACTCATTGGGACGCCTGCCAAGACTTCTCAGGTGTTTCTCCAGTCGAAATCAGGTGTTTGCCTGATGTTATTGGCATGGCGCTGGAGGTATCGTGAGAGATGCTTGAAACACCTGATATCCCCAGGCACGCTCTGAAGTCACCAAGGCGGGTCTGTTCGACGAAAAATATTTTCGTTGTTGACGAAGACATTTCGAAAATGCGTTTTTCATTCAATAAGCAACCTGGTGCACCAACCGCGCCCACTGATCCAGACAACGCGGCCGTCAAGTACTGGATCCAAATCTGTCAAGTTCCGGTTGTTTGTGTCTTGTCAAATGAGAGCAACTTTATGCCTGAGTCGACATTTGAATCAAGGTTATGCTGGTAACCAAAGGGAACTGGAGTCGTTGTGCAAGCATCTAAACAAAAAATCTGGATCCAACTGTTATCAACCATTGGCGCTGCCCTGTTGGTGGTGTGGACGGGTGTGATCATCTGGCAGGGCCATGTCACCCGGCAAGCGGCGTTGGAGCAAGCCACCGACTTTTCAACCAGCATGCACGATGCCACCATGGCCGGGCTCACCGGCATGATGGTGACCGGAACCATTCCACAGCGCGAGATTTTGCTCGACCAAATCAAACAACTGGGCTCCATCCGAGACGTGCGCGTATTGCGCGGCGAAGCCGTCATCAAGCTGTTTGGGCCTGGCAATGCGAATGACGATCACACGCCAGATGCCATTGAGCAGCAGGTGCTGGCCACAGGCAAACCCGTTGTTGAAGTGCAATCCGATGCCAAGGGCGAGTATTTGCGCGCAGTGCGACCGGCCATTTCGTCCAAGAACTATCTGGGTAAAGACTGCACAACTTGCCACCTCTCGCCCGAGGGCACGGTGCTGGGTGTGGTCAGCATGAAGGTGTCACTGGACAAGGTCAACGCCAGCCTGGCCAGTCAGCGATTTGAATCGATCCTGGCGGCGCTGATCACGTGCATTCCGGTGCTGATGCTGATCTACCCCTTCATCCGCAAGGTGGTGACCCAGCCTCTCGAATACTGCGTGCGGCTGGCGCGTGGCATCGCCCAAGGCGACCTGACGCAGCAGGTTGAAGTGCTGTCCAAGAACGAAATGGGCCAACTGGAGCAAGCCCTGAAAGACATGAACGCCAGTCTGGTGAAAATTGTCAGGGAGGTGCGCGTGGGCACGGACACCATTTACAGCGCCTCCAGCGACATCGCCAGCGGCAACCTGGACCTGTCCAACCGCACCGAACTGCAAGCCAACTCGCTGGAAAAGACCGCCGCCTCCATGTCCGACCTGACTGGCGCGGTCAACCAGAACGCCAGCCATGCCCGGCGTGCCAACGAACTGGCGCAGTCGGCCTCTGACGTCGCTGTCAAGGGCGGCAGCGTGGTCTCGGGTGTGATTGACACCATGGCCTCGATCAACACCTCCAGCAAGCGCATTGTGGACATCATTTCGGTGATTGACGGCATTGCCTTCCAGACCAACATCCTGGCGCTCAACGCCGCCGTGGAAGCTGCCCGGGCGGGTGAACAGGGCCGCGGTTTTGCCGTGGTGGCTGCCGAAGTGCGCAGCCTGGCCAAACGCTCGGCCGATGCCGCGCAGGAAATCAAGGCGCTGATTGGTGACTCGGTCAACAAGGTCGAAGCGGGCAGCGCCCTGGTGCAACAGGCAGGAATCACCATGAACGACATTGTGGAGAGCATCCGCCACGTGACCGACATCATGGGTGAGATCGCCGCGGCCAGCGCCAGCCAGTCCAGCGGCATTGAGCTGGTGAGTGGCTCGATCGACCAGATGAACCAGGTGACGCAGCAAAACGCGGCACTGGTGGAACAAGCCGCCGCTGCCGCCCAGTCGCTGCAGGATCAGGCGGAAAACCTGGAGCGTGTGGTGGGTGCCTTTAAATTGAACGACAATCACTCCCGAGCCCTTATCGGTCGTTCATAGATTGCTATTTAAACGATAGCATCCAGACGCCGGGGAAGTACCCAGCATATTTTCCCAAGGCCCCGCAAGGGGCCTTTATTTTTCACCTATTTTTTGCGTCAGCACCCCATGCCCGATCACTCCTCCACCGCCCTGCCGACCCCTGCCGACACCACCCCGATGATCCATTGGCTGGAGGCAGACCAGGCGCGCAGTGCCCGCTGGCGCTCGGAGCGTGGTGCAGCCGCCCCCAAAAAGGTGGTGCTCGCCGACGACACCCTCACTGCTGACAGCGCCTACCGGCTCGCCTGCGAAGGCACCGCCATGCTGTGGCGGGGCGACTTTCAAAACGCCCGCCAACTGCTGCAGGCGCTGGCGCGCCGGGCCGACCAGGTACCCAAACGCAAACGCAAAAAGGCTGAAGCCCCGATTACACCCGCAGAGGCGTTCAACCAGCACCGCCTGGCGCAGTCGCAGCGCGCCCGCACGCTGGGCCTGCTGCTGATTGAGTTCAACGCCGACTACAGCGTCTCCCTGCGCCGTGCACCCGATGTCAAAGTCGCCTGCACTGAAGCGTGGGGGCCGGCGGAAGATACCGCGAAAAACGAGACAGGCACATCCGTGGCGTCGCTACGCGAACTGTTGGGCATCACCAGCGCCCACGAATGGCGGCGTGTAGGGGTTGAGGTGGCGGCACTGGGCGCAGCACCTGGTGATCGCATTCACCCGCATTACGGCGTTTTTTCACCCGTGCGCGGGGAATACATCGCCCTGGTGGCCACAGCGCACCTGCCCAAACCACCCAAAGGCCAGGACAGCCTGACTGCATTTGACATTGGCACCGGCACCGGTGTGCTGGCGGCGGTGCTGGCGCGCCGGGGAGTGGCAACGGTGATCGCCACCGATCTGGACAACCGCGCGCTGGCCTGCGCCCGCGACAACATCTTGCAGCTCTGTCTTGGCAACCAGGTCACCGTGGTGCAGGCAGACCTGTTTCCAGCTGGCTTGGCATCGCTGATCGTCTGCAACCCGCCCTGGCTGCCTGCGCGCCCCGGCTCTGCGCTGGAGCGCGCGGTGTATGACGAGGGCGGGCGCATGTTGCAAGGTTTTCTGGCCGGCTTGTGCGCCCACCTGGCTCCCAAAGGCGAAGGCTGGTTGATTTTGTCGAACCTGGCCGAACACCTGGGCCTTCGCACCCGCGAGGCTTTACTGGCGCTTTTTGAGAGCCACGGCCTGAGGGTGATCAGCCGCATTGATGCCAAGCCTGTTCACCCCAAGGCCAGCGACCCCAGCGATGTGCTTCACCAGGCCCGCGCCAAAGAGGTGACATCACTCTGGCGGCTGGCGGCGGTGGCCGAATCCAGCGTCTGAGGAACAAGGACGCGACTGGCTCCTGCAGGTTGAAGCTGCGCCCCGGTATGCAAAGTTGGAATGAACCGGATAAACTAGCCTGACCAAACTATTACCGGGGCGTTCAAATGATGAAAATACATTCTTATTCCCTTCATGCGGCCGGATTGCTGCTGGCAGCCACGCTGCTTTTGCCGACGACTGCGGCGGTGGCGCAAACGAAAAAGCCTGACCGCAAAGCCGACACCACGGCACCCGCCTGCCCCGCCATCCTGAAGCACACCTTCAACCGCCTGCAGGACGAAAAGCCGCAGGACCTGTGCCAATACGCAGGCAAGGTGGTGCTGGTGGTCAACACCGCCAGCTACTGCGGCTTCACTGGCCAGTATGAGGGGCTGGAAGCAATCTACGCCAAATACCAACCCAAAGGCTTGGTGATACTGGGCTTTCCGTCCAACGACTTTGGCAATCAGGAGCCCGGCACCAACAAGCAAATTGCCGACTTCTGCTTCAACACCTACGCCGTCAAGTTCCCGATGTTTGCCAAAAGTGTGGTGTCTGGTGCCGGGCGCAACCCCCTGTTTGCCGAATTGGCGCAGGCCACCGGCACCACGCCGAAGTGGAACTTTTACAAATACCTGATTGACCGCAACGGCAAGATCATCGACAGCTACAGCAGCTTTACCAGCCCGAGCAGCCGCAGCCTGATCAGCGACATCGAAAGCCTGTTGTAATCCACGGCATGGAGAAACTGCGTATCGACAAATGGCTATGGGCGGCGCGCTTTTACAAGACACGCAGCCTCGCCTGTGACGACATCGACAAAGGCCGGGTAGAAATCAACGGTGTTGTGGTGAAGCCTGCGCGCGAAGTCAAGGCCGGAGACAGCCTGCAACTTCGCATGGGCCCGGTGACGCGGACCGTCACGGTACTGGCGGTCAGCGACAAGCGCGGACCCGCGCCAGTAGCGGCACTGCTGTACAAGGAAACAGAAGAATCCATACGCAGTCGCCAACTGGCTGCTGAACAGCGCCGTTTGGCACCTGAACCTGCGCTGACGCTGACCCAAGGCCGCCCCACAAAACGCGATCGTCGCGATGCCGACAAACTGCGCGGTGACAGCTTGGGCAACCGCTGGAGCGCCTCTGTGTGATGCCCTGAGCGCGGGCACCCACAACAAAAAGCCCGCTGATGCGGGCTTTTTGCTGACTGGATCCGTGTGGCTCTGTTCGCGAATTGTATGGATTTTGTTGATGTTTTGGAGTTTTCAGATGAGAATTGCGTATGCGCGCTTCTCAGTTCAAAAACCTACTGGCCGACTTGGCCAGTCTCAGCCCCGAGCAGCTTATCAACTTGCGGGTGGCTGCAGACAGTCTGTACCAGCGTACCCATGCATTGAGTTCGTTTGAAGCGGCGATGGCCGGGGTTGGCTGTCCACACTGCAACAGCTTTAAGTACACCAAGAACGGACTCGCCCGAGGAATGCAGCGTTATCGCTGCAAGGATTGCTCACGGACCTTCAACGCCGCGACAAACACGCCGCTATCCCATCTTCACG
>CAIVHU010000230.1 GCA_903905735.1 uncultured beta proteobacterium | reverse complement strand
GTGGATGCCGATGTGCAAATCGATGTCGTGGAGCTCACCGGCCTGAGCACCCAGCGCCTCGAAAAGCTCAGTTTTCATTATGAATTTGATAGCTACCTGCACAAGCTGGACAGGGGCCATGGGCAGTTTTTATCCAATATCTACAGTTTCTCCGGGCAGTTGCAGGCCAGCGGCCCGATGGCGCTGCAAGTGCAAGTCGATGGTGCGGTGGATGCCGCCATCCCTGGCAGCCCGGAGCCACTGCGCCTGAAAGCCCAAGCCAAGTTGGACGGTGCGCTGGCCGGGCCGCAGGCAGAGCTGGTGCTGCAAGCTGAGTTGAAGCCACCGGCCCAGCCCGCGCCAACCAAGGGTGCCAAACCCGCTGCCATGCAGGCCAGCCTGTCGGCTCACATCGCCCCCTGGCAGGCGCAAAAAATCATGCGCGCGCAGGGTCAGTGGCAGGCGCTGGACCTGGCCAGCATCTGGCCGCAGGCGCCGCAAACCCTGCTCACCGGTCAAGCCAGCGTCAGCCCGCAAGGTGACAACTGGCAGGCCGACCTCACGCTGGACAACGCCTACAGCGGCCCGTGGAACCAGCAACGCCTGCCCGTGCAGCAGTTGCAGGCCCAGGTGCTCTACACCGGCGGTCACTGGTTGTTGCAATCGCTGAAAGCGCAGGGCGCGGGTGGCCAGATACAGGCGCAAGGACAATTTGGTGCCTCACCCGTGGCTGGCGCTGCGGCCACCAACCCAACGGCCCTGTGGCAGGGGCAGGCGCAAATTCAGGGCCTTAACCCGGCCGCCATCGACACACGTCTGGCGGCTGACGCCATCCGCGGCACCGCCCGCGTCAGCCAGGACACCGACAGCCACATCGGCTTTGATCTGGACCTGCAGTCCAGCCAAAAACCCGCCGCATCAGCCGCCAATACGCAGAAAGAGCTGCTGGCAGGCCTGCACCTGCAAAGCCTTAAGGCCAAAGGCACCTGGGCCGCGCCGCTGCTGGTCATCCCTGCCCTTCAATTGGAGGCGCAACAAGCCAAACTGCAAGGCCAGATCCAGTTCAACACCGCCAGTCTGGCCACACAAGGCCAGCTGAACCTGACTCTACCCGGTCTGCAAGCCACGCTGGACGGCCGCGCCTCCCCGATCGACGGACTCGGTACGCTATCGATTCAGGTGCAGGATGCTAACCAGACCAGCCAGTGGCTGACCTGGTTGCCCGACGTGAAAAAACAACTCGCGGGTGCTCAGCTCAAGGGCAACGCAACGCTCTCTGTGCATTGGCAGGGTGGCTGGCAACAGAATATGCAAGGCCTGCATCTGGATGCCAGCCTGAACGCGCCGCTGCTCGACTGGCTGCCAGCATCACCCACACCCGCCACGTCGCTGGCGCTGCGAGATACCCAGCTGACCCTGTCTGGCCAGATCAGCAACTTGCAGGTCAGCAGCCAAGGGCAGATCAGCCGCGGCGCGCAGCAAGCTCGGTGGCAAACCCAGACCACGGCAGGGCGCATGACTGATGGCAGTTGGCATGCCAGTGTGAAGCAGGCGAAACTTTCTTTGAGTGGTGCAAACACCGTCACCCCGTGGACGCTCAATCTTGGCGGCCCCGACACACCCCCTGGCGCTGCCAGTGTCAGCGCCTTGTCCCAAGCAGTGGCACTGCGCTGGCAACCCGGCCCCAGCGCCAACACATTGACCGTCTCGGCAGGCTCAGCTCGCCTGACGGGTTCTGGCAGCGGCACCGCTGGCATCAGCTGGCAGCCACTGCGCTGGTCACAGCCCATCGGCACTGGCCAAGCTGCCCAACAACCAGCGCAGTGGCACAGCCAGGGCCGCATAGACGGCGTGCCGCTGGCCTGGCTGGATGCCTTTACCAAGCAGCCCATGGCCGACTTGGGCATCAGCTCCGATGTGCTGCTGTCTGGCAGCTGGGATGCGACGCAGAGCGACATGCTGCACCTGCGTGCCACGCTGGAGCGCAGCGCAGGCGATGTGCGCATTCAGGCCGACACGGGCCGCACCGCAGCGATTCCGGCAGGCATGCAAGAGGCCTGGGTGCAGGTTAACCTGGACGGCGAGCAGGTCTCGGGCACCCTGCGCTGGAACAGCCAGCGCGCCGGCCGGGCGCTAGCCGCTTTCGGCACCCGGCTCAAATCAGGCAGCAGCGGCTGGACCTGGCCCGCCGATGCGCCGCTGGGAGGCAGCCTGCAACTGCAGTTGCCGCCGGTCGATGCCTGGTCAGCCCTGGCCCCACCGGGATGGCGACTGCACGGCACGGTGGACAGCCATATCGACCTGAGCGGCACCCGCGCCAAACCGCTGTGGGAAGGCACGCTGCGCGCGCGCGACCTCGCGCTGCGCTCGGTGGTGGACGGCATCGACTTCGGCCAGGGCACGCTGGACGCACGGGTGCATGGCCAGCAGCTTGACATCGAGGCCTTTACCCTGCGCGGCGCGGGCACACCGCAAGACGCCGCTGCGGGTGGACTGCTCAGCATCACCGGCTCGGTGATCTGGCTACCGGACGCGGGCCAGACTGACGTACGCCAGCGGGTTCAGATGGCGCTACAGGCCAAGCTCACCGCCCTGCGCCTGAGTTCACGGCCGGACCGGCGCCTGGTGGCATCCGGCCAGTTGCAGGCCGACCTCAAAGATGCCCAGCTGACCGTGCGCGGCAGCCTGACCGCCGACCAGGCGCTCATCACCCTGCCCGACGACACCACACCCACGCTGGACGATGACGTGCACGTGCGCCCGGGCGGTGCGGCCACGCCCAGCGCCAAGTCTCAGGCCACCGCGTCCCAGGCGGGTGCCAAAACCGGCGTTCGCATCATCCCGGACGTGTCTGTCAGTCTCGACATGGGTCCTGACTTTCAGGTGCGCGGGCGCGGCTTGCAGGCGCGTCTGGCAGGCAAACTGGTTCTCACCGCCAACGGCAGCTCAGCGCCCGAACTCACCGGCTCCATCCGCACCGTGGGAGGCACCTATCAAGCCTATGGTCAACGTCTGCAGATTGAACGCGGCCTGATTCGCTTTTACGGCCCCGTCGACAACCCAGCGCTGGCCATTCTGGCCATCCGCCCGCAGCTCAGCCAGCGCGTGGGCGTGCAGGTGACCGGCACTGCCTTGTCACCCGTCGTGTCTCTGTACTCCGACCCCAGCCTGTCCGATGTGGAAACCCTCACCTGGCTGGTGCTGGGTCGCGGCAGCGGTGCCGGTGGTGCTGAAGGCGCGCTGCTGCAGCAAGCCGCCATGGCACTGCTGGGGGGCAACGGCAAAGGTGTTTCGGACAAACTGTCCAAAGCCTTTGGTCTGGATGAGCTGAGTTTCAGTGGCGGCGAGGCTGCAACCGCCAGCAGTGCTGCCAGCGCTGCCTCGGTGACCTTGGGCAAGCGCCTGTCGCAAGACTTTTACATCGCCTACCAGAGCAGTCTGGGCGGTGCCATGGGTGTGTTTTACATCTTTTATGACCTGAGCAAACAACTCACCCTGCGCGCTCAGACTGGCGAGCAAAGCGCGATCGACCTGATCTGGACCAAGCGTTACGACTGATGCCGGCACCTGTTGCCGCACCCGGCGACGCCCCCAAAAAGCGACATCTACAATCCCCCGTCCCTCGCCATAGTTCAACGGATAGAACGAGTGCCTCCTAAGTGCTAGATGCAGGTTCGATTCCTGCTGGCGGGACCAAATTCAAAGCCGGAACGGTTCACAGCCGTCCGGCTTTTCTCTTTTTCCCCTATGAAAACCCGTTCTCGTCGTTCGCTAGCGTTCGTAGTAGTTTGCCACGTTGCAGACAATTCAGGGGGTACATTTGGGGATATATCTAAATTTTTTGGGGGTATAAGTTCATAAGGTGCCCCGTATTCGGGTCGTCTTGCCGGGTTCCTCATGCGTTTTTCCTGGTGTGTTTTCACTGGCCAGTGCGGGATTGTTGGGTGGATACAAGCAAAAATACCCCCATATCAGGGGGTACTCACTGAAATTTTGGGGGTACTTTTGCCAGTTTTGGCAACAACACCGCCCGAATCACGCCAGGCAGTGCGCAACAGCTCGAGGGTGTGCCACGGTGCCGGGCGGTCACGGTACTGGTGCTGGCCACCAGCTCACGCCAGGCCGTGGGCAGCCGGTCAAGACCGTGCACCTGGTGCGCTCAGGCCGTGGGCATCCGTACCACGCTGCCAGGTGGTCACAGTTCTGGCGCTGGCCACCAGCTCAGGCCAGGCAGTGCGCAGCGTGTCGAGGTGCTGCCACGGTGCAGGCGTGTGCCACAGCACGCCCGGCGGTCAGGGTGTTGCACCTGGTGCGCTCACGCTGGGGGCATCGGTGCCACGCTGCCAGGCAGTGCGCAGCGTGTC
>CAIVHU010000229.1 GCA_903905735.1 uncultured beta proteobacterium | reverse complement strand
GCAAGCTCTTTATTGTCCGCATGGCTCAACGTGGTCACATGGTCGCCGACAACAAGGACGAACTCGTCGTCCAGTCTGGCAAGCGCACCACTCTGCAGCCCACGTCTGGCACTGCCCAACAAACGCAGTGGCTCTTCTGCCGAACGCTCGTAAGTGTGTTTGGCCCATTCGTGCGCTCCCAAGCGTACAGACCAGCGTGACTTTGATTTCAATTGAACATCCGACGACAATTTCCTGGGTGATATTGTCGCAGTCAGTGCAGATTCATGACTTCGGCCAGTCACATTCAAACCGGAATTGTCGACTCCATCCGATCCCGCTTTGCCAGTGCAGGGAACAACCTGAACCACGTCCCAGCGATCAATACCGTGCCTACACCACCCAGAACCACCGATCCAACCGCACCAAACAGTGCCGCAGTCGCGCCCGACTCGAATTCCCCCAACTGGTTGGAAGCACCAATAAACATCGAGTTGACCGCCGACACCCGTCCGCGCATGTTGTTTGGGGTTTCCAATTGAACCAGCGTTGAGCGTGTCACTACGCTGATGCTGTCAGCCGCTCCCGAAATCGCCAGCGCCACCAGCGATAGCCCAAAATTCCTGGATAGTCCAAAGACAACAGTGGCCACGCCAAACACAGCGACTGCTGCCAACAAGCGGTGACCGACGTGCCGGTTTAACGGCCAGCGCATGATCGCCAGTGACATTACCAGCGCACCGACTGCCGGGGCTGACCGCAGCACGCCCAGCCCGATCGGCCCGGTATGCAGGATGTCACGCGCATAAATGGGCAGCAGGGCCGTGGCACCCCCGAGCAGCACCGCAAACAAGTCCAGTGATGTGGCACCCAGCAAGACCTTGCGCTGCCAGACAAAGGCAAACCCAGCCAGAACGGTCTGCCATGTGGCAGCCAGGTGTGCTTCCTGGTGCTGGTAGCGCACCAGCAAGGCCAGCATGGCAGCCACCAAGAGCAGGACAGCGCAAGTCACATAGACAGTCGTGGCCCCGGTGGTATAGAGCAGACCGCCAATGGCCGGTCCACCAATGATGGCCACCTGCATCCCACTGGAACTCAAGGCCACCGCGCTTTGCAGCATGTTCTGCGGCACCAACTGTGGGGTCAAGGCTTGTTGGGCAGGCATCTGAAAGGCGCGGGCCACCCCCAGCAAAATAGAAATGCCCAGGATCAGCTCGCGTGAGGCAAAGTGAAACTGGGTGGCAAGGATCAGCACCACAGCCGCCAGGGCTTGAATGCCCATGCAGGTCGCGAAGATACGACCACGATGGAACCGGTCAGCAGCGTGCCCAGCAGGCAGCATCAGCACCAGGGCGGGCACAAACTGAAACAGGCCCACCAGACCAAGGTCCCAGGCGCTGGAGGTGATGTCATACATTTGCCAGGCGACTGCCACCATGAGCATCTGGTTGGCGCTGACACCGGTCAGTCTGGCGAACCAAAAGCGCATGAACTGGCGCTGGGTAAATAATCTGCGGGTGCTGCTTTTGGACATGGGGTTAGCTTATTGGAGGCGCGGTTGGCAGTTGGCAGATGAGCATCCAAATTCAAGCAGGCATCACGCCTGCCAGACCCCATACCCACCCTCGCGAAGATCTATGCCCAGTTCGACTTCCAGACTTCTGGCTTCATCGTAGCTCAGCGGGTTGTACAGGGCATAAATTTCCGGCAACAGGCGCAGTCCAAACTCCTGCACATAGCGGTTGGCCTGAATGCCTGCCTTGTGCTTGTCAAAACGCACATCCGGGTCCAGTCCGGTCATCCCGACATAAACGCAGGGTTTGCCAGTTTGGTAGCCTGGGTTGGAACGTATGAAGCGGGCTTTGAGCAACACGTCTTTGGACAGTTCAACCACGTAGACGTGATAGTGCTTGCGCCGGGCCATGATGTCGGTACGCAGGTGCTTTCAGCCCGCCAGGGACTGCTGACTCGGCAACCCTGCTGCTGCCTGCAGACGATCCGAGGGGTACTGGCCCATGAAGTCCATGCTCTGTTCCGGCTTGGCTTTGAGCCAGGCGTCATAACTGTCTGTTGGCAGGATCACCACCATGCGTTTTTCGTTCACCGGTTTGTGAAACCGGCACATCAGTTCATGGCCGTCGGCGTTGATGGTCAGCATGGTGAAGCTGTGCAACACGCCTTTGGGTGACTTCCAGGACGACCACAAGCCAGCAATGCCCAGTGGTTCACCGTTCTCACTGGCAATCCGGGTCGCAATCGCTTTGCCACTGCGCCAGTCGGGTTCATAAAAGGCATCCACCGGGATGATGCAGTGGTGGGCATGCTTCCAGTCATCGCGGAAACTGGGCTTGACGGCCACGGTTTCGCTGCGAGCATTGAAGGTCTGCCGTCCAATCTTGGTATCTGCAGCCCAGTGTG
This sequence comes from uncultured beta proteobacterium, assembly GCA_903905735.1. Taxonomy (GTDB): domain Bacteria; phylum Pseudomonadota; class Gammaproteobacteria; order Burkholderiales; family Burkholderiaceae_C; genus Rhodoferax. The sequence goes on along the minus strand of CAIVHU010000229.1, from coordinate 76 downwards.
GGATTAGGCCGAACACCCCTGAAAGGGCTTCCCGTTCAGGCACGGCCTCATCTCCCACATCGGCCTGCCTGGGCCT
>CAIVHU010000228.1 GCA_903905735.1 uncultured beta proteobacterium | reverse complement strand
TGTGTGCTGCAAAGAGCTTTAACGGTTGCCAGTGCTGATTCGCGTGTTGCTTTTAACTGTGCTTCAACTTTGGCGGCGATGTCTTTTTGCTGCTGTAGCAAATCATCCAGTACTTTTTGTTGTTCTGCTGCGTCTGTCATTGTTTTCTCCGTTGTTGCTTGTGTGCAAACTGTATCAGCTTTTACTCATTAAAAAACCCCGCTCAGTTGCCCGAGCGGGGTTTTTGGTTTTCATCGTCAGCTGACCTGCGTCAGCGTTGGGATTAGAACGAGTGACTAACACCAATGTTGAACAACTTGTCGGTGTTGCCAGCTTTTGTCACTCTATATGCCGCATTGGCATCATTGCTCAACTGGGCATAGCTAGTGTACAAGGTGGTGCGCTTCGACAGACTGTACAAGTAACCGATGGCGACTTGATGCGCGTCCGCATTGGATTTCAAGTCGTCTTTCTTACCGAGGTAAGAAAGTTCAACAGTGCCAGCGGTGCTCACTGGCACGGTCACGCCGATGTGCATGTCTTTTTGGTCACGGGTTGTGACTGCACCATCGGTCTTTTCTACGGCATAAGCGGCGAACAGTTTAGCCATGCCAAAGTTGTAATTACCGCCAATCAAGGTCATCTTGGTTGTATTGATGGTGGGGGTAGCTGCATCGTTGATGTTTTGAGTGGTCAACACTACATCAAACGGACCTGACTTGTATCCGGCAAAACCAGCGAAAGTGCGACTGGCCGAGTTATTACCTGCCACTTCGCCCGGTGCATATTGCGCTTCGCCATAGAAACCACTTGCATCAAAATGGTATGACACCATGTTGCTGGTGCGGCTACCGTTGTAGCTGAACAAGTGTGAAGAGTCACCAGCCAATGCGTCACCAAACGAGTCCCATGTGCCAGCAGTAGCGTAAATGGGATTCTTTTGACGGCCGAGTTTGACGGTGCCAAAGTTGCCGCTAAAACCAACAAAAGACTGACGGTTAAAGAAACTGGTCGGATCGGCTTGTGCGCCCGTGTCCAAGTTGTAACCTGCCTCCAAAGTAAATATGGTTTTCAAACCACCTCCCAAGTCTTCAGTACCACTCATGCCCCAACGGCTGCCAGCGTAGTTACCAGAATCCAAACGGGTTTGCGAAACTGTCCCGTTGTCTTCGTAAGCCAAGCCAACGTCAGCAATACCATACAAAGTCACAGAAGATTGGGCCATAGCGGCACCAGAAGCGGCCAGCACAGCCAGCGCGATCAACGATTTTTTCATGTCAAAAATTCTCCAAGGTTTAACGAAGGGCTCCGAAACTCAGACGGTTTCAGAACCCGGGCCAACCTCCTGTCTCAGGAAGTTAACCCGCATTGAAGCAGACAACTGTGACAGTTCACCCCCGCAATGACCCTGAGTGCACCGAAACAGGGTGCATCCGTGGTGGATTCGCAACATATTGGTACGCATTGACCTAAGATAAGCCATGGGAATGGCCATCACGCTGGCAGACAAGGGCAGGTCGCGCGGTGTCAGGCACAGCACAGCGCCCGGCCCCACTGTGTTGCCTATATTCATGGCGACCGAAAACTATCTGGTGGCTTGCACGGAGGGCGCTGCCGTTTTCGTGAATTCAACCGGGTAAATCACGTCGTCGGCCTCAATAAGGAGATCTATCTTGAGCTGCTCAGTATCTCTGTAAAAATATAGCGGCGATTCTTTCCCGTTGTGCCAATAGCTCTTGAGGATTTCCGACACCGCTCAGGTCTCCAGCATGGCACCCGACAAGCTGCCCGTCTCCAGTGCCTCGGGCGTGCCCCAATTGGTCAGAGTTGAGCAGCTGCCCGGTCATAAGACCGGTAAAAAACGTCCCGGCTTTGCGACCCTTGTGCCATCAGGCGGGAGTAGGTACGAACGGATCAGAGACCAGGGCCCGGTTCTGTTGTTCGGCTTGCGAAAAGCCCAGCAGATCCACAATGGCTATGGTGTGGCTGAGTGTTCGGGTATCCACAGCGTTCATCCCGCGTTGCCGCGCCAATGCCACTGGAGAAAGCCAGAACTTGCACTCGCCGTCACCTGCTTCGACATGGATATGGGGCGGCTCCGTTCCTTCATCGGAATAAAAGTGGAAACGAAACCCCATGATTCTCAAGACCGTTGGCTTGCGACAAGTATAGGGTCCGCGTGCATTTCAGCGGTGCACGCCCAGCGGCAGGGAGTACTTGGTCACAGGCGGCCAGGGTTCTATCGGCCTCTGCCGTGGCGTACATACAGGCGTGGAAGCTGACCGCCCCACACCAGTACCAGGTTTGGGACGCGCTGATTGTGGCGGTGTGCGCCGAACACGGTGTCAAAAAACTCTATTCCGAAGACGCGGGCTTCATGAAAAAGCCGCTGGGTGTGCAGGAGATCAATCCGTTTGCTTCGACCTGACAACCATCGTTCAGCGCCATCAACTTTGGGCCTGGGCCGCTTATGCCGTTTTTATGGCTTTGGTCATTTTCAAATGATTGCATATAAAATGCGGTGACATCGTTAATTTGACTGGAGAATCAATGCCATCACTTACTCCTGAATCCGTGACTTCATATTCAAAAAAAGCTGTTTTCTTTATATAAATCAATGAGTTAGGTGTAAAATGCTGTTCACCCAGAAGGTGAGCGCGATCATGACCGACTTCATTATCAAAAAGCTTCCCTACGACCTCAGTTCTCACGCCGGCTTGGCCCTGATTGGCCAATATCTCAAGTCCACCAAACTCAAATCCCTGCTCGATGGTGCCTTTCCCATCCG
>CAIVHU010000227.1 GCA_903905735.1 uncultured beta proteobacterium | reverse complement strand
GGCGATTGCCATGGCCGCGCGCAACAGCGGCGGCATCGTCATCGCCCAGGTCGAGCGGCTGGCCGAGCGCAACACGCTGAACCCGCGCAACGTCAAGGTGCCCGGCGTGCTGGTAGATGCAGTGGTGGTGGCCAGCAACCCGGCTTACCACATGCAGACCTTCACCGAGGCCTACAACCCGGCGTATTCGGGTGAAATCCGCGTTCCGCTGGACCTGATGGAGCCGATGGCCTTGAACGAGCGCAAGGTGATTGCGCGCCGCGCCGCGCTGGAACTGCGCCCCAACAGCGTGGTCAATCTGGGCATCGGCATGCCCGAAGGCGTGGCCGCCGTCGCTGCTGAAGAAAAAGTGTTCGAACTGCTGACGCTCACCGCCGAGCCCGGCGTGATTGGTGGTATCCCAGCCGGGGGACTGAGTTTTGGGGCCGCCATCAACGCCCAGGCCATCATCGACCAGCCGAACCAGTTTGACTTTTACGACGGCGGCGGACTCGACATCGCCTACCTGGGGCTGGCGCAGGCCGACACGCAGGGCAACCTGAATGTGAGCAAGTTTGGCGGGCGGCTGTCGGGCGCGGGTGGCTTCATCAACATCAGCCAGAACGCCAAAAAGGTGGTGTTTGTTGGCACCTTCACCGCTGGCGATCTGGTGACGCGCGTGAATGAGGGCCGCCTGCAGATCGATACCGAGGGCACGCAGCACAAGTTTGTGCAACAGGTGGAGCACCGCACCTTCAGCGCACGTGAGGCCATCCGCCGTGGCCAGCAGGTGCTGTACGTGACCGAGCGCTGCGTGTTGCGCCTGACCGGCAGCTTTGACGCACCCGCACTGGAACTCATCGAGATCGCCCCCGGTGTGGACCTGCAGCGCGATGTGCTGGCACAGATGGACTTCGAGCCCCGGATCAGCCCGCACCTGAAACTGATGGATGCCGCGCTGTTCAAGCCTGAGCCGCTGGGCCTGCGTGAGCGCCTGCTGAGTACGCCGCTGGCGCAGCGCCTGGAGCTCGACCCCGAGCAGCACCTGCTGTTCATCAATTTCGAGGGTCTGTCGATTGACAGCCCCGACGACATCAGCGCCATCGAGGCGCAGGTCACCGAGTTGCTGCAACCGCTGGGCCACCGGGTGGCAGTGGTGGTGAATTACGACAGTTTCACCATTCTGCCGCCGCTGCTCGATGCCTATTCGACCATGGTGCAGGGCCTCAACCAGCGCTTTTACAGCCAGGTCACACGTTATGGGACGGGCGGGTTTTTGAAGGCGCGGCTAGAGGCGGGCGGTGGCAAGCCTCTGGCTTGAGTCAACCCCGGCTTGTCACGCGCCGCCGACTGAAAAAAAGGTACCCAGGGTTACCAGGGCCGTTCACCGGATGCCTGCCGTGTCAGACCCATCAACCTGTCCAGGTTGTGGCTGACCTTGACATCGCGAAACGGCACGCTGGCGGTGATGCGGTAGTCGGCCTGGCTGGTGTCGCGCATGATCGGTTCGCCAGTAGGCATGCCGTGGCGATTGATCAGCACCGCCACTTTGGGCATGGTGGTGTTGAGCCCACGTTTGATGACCACGGCGACTTCCTGCGATGTCAGCTTGACATAGGTGCCCGGTGAGTAAATGCCGACCGCCTTGATCAGCGCGGCACCGGCTTCGTCAATCTGCTTGTTTTCATCGAAATAGCACGATTGCATGGCCGCGCCCGGCGTCTCTGGCGCACGCGAGGCACGCGGTGATAGTCGCGCGGCAAACATGTCGGCACGCTGGATCAGTCTGGCCAGCCGCTGACCGTCGCTGCGTCCAGCCAACGGGCCCGGCGATTTGGCACTGTGGTTGAGCACGGCCTCCAGCCACAGCACATCAGACACGCCCATTTGCTGCAGCAGATCGACCGAACGCGGCGCGTGGGTCTGGATGCGCTGCAACTGCGCCTGCGTGGGCGGCTCCTTTTGCATGGCGAGGCGGTCCTGGAGCTCGGTCATGCTGATGTTCATGGTCAGCGCCGCGCTGCTCAGTGCTTTCAGGTTCGCCTGCGGCCACTTCAGCACCTCGCGCGCCGCCAAGGTGCACATCACGCTGACCAGCATGGCGTGGGTGGCGCTGTACTGGCGCACCTCGCTGCCTGCTAGGTGGATCAGTGCAAAAAGTGTGCCGTCCGGGTTACGTTGGGTTTCGCGGTCAAGCTCGGTTTGCAAGCGTTCCAGGCGCGGCAAAAAGCTCTCGCCCTGGGTGTCTCGCAGCATGGCATGGGCTTGCGTCTGCAAGTCCAGCCAGTCTGCCTCGTCGTTGTCAATCTCGACACCCTTGCCGCGATTGGCATCGTAGGGCGACACCTGCACTTCGGCGATCTGGCCCAGCGACTTGTCTTCCATCACCAGGTTGTTCAGCCGGTTGACGTAACCGCGGCGGAAGTCGTCGGACTGATCAAAATCAATGTAGATCTGGCTGCGCCTGCCCACCATCGCCTCCAGATCCTGTCGGCTACCCACCATGAAGCCCTTGCTCGCCAGCAGCACGCCGCTCTGGTCGCGCAGCGCGCACGGCAACGGCTGTCCGATCAGGATGGCATCAACATTGACAGGGACGAGGTTCATCGTGGCGTGGATTATGCCCACCGGTCCAAAAGCGACGGCGGGGTAATGAAGGATAAATCAGACTCTGCTGCTGATAGCATCCAATACATGCCACAAACCCACCCTGTTTCTGCTTTTGCCACCCTTCCAGCCTCTATGCCACTGGCCGACAAGATGTGTTTGCCAGACCAGCTCGCCCCCCGGCTGGCCACCTTGCCGCGCCCGCTGGTTTTTACCAACGGCGTGTTTGACGTGCTGCACCGCGGCCACGTGATGTATCTGGAGCAGGCGCGTGCTCTTGGCGGCAGCCTGCTGGTGGCGCTCAACACCGATGCCTCGGCCAAACGGCTGGGCAAAGGGCCGGACCGCCCCCTCAACAACGAGGTGGACCGCGCCTGTGTGATTGCCGCGCTGGCCAGCAGCTCGCTGGTGACCTGGTTTGATGAAGACACGCCGCTGGAGCTGATACGCCTGGTGAGCCCGGACATTCTGGTCAAAGGCGGTGATTACGACATGGACAAGCTGGCCGAGACGGCGGTGGTGCAGGCCTATGGCGGGCGGGCGCTGGCCTTGCCGTTTGTTCAAGGCTACTCGACCACAGCGCTGGTGAACAAGATCAAAAATTCGTAGCCAAATTGGCCTCCAGCCCTTATCAATAATGGGCTGGTAACTATTTAATTCATAGTATTTAACGGCTCAATCTCGCCATCATTCAAATGTTTGACCGACACCAATGTTGCCGTCACTGGCAACCTGACGAAGGCCTGTTTGCCGCCGGGCTGCACCCATCCTTGACATGGGTCATGAAAGGCAACTTCACCTTGAAAAACACCTCAGGAATGTGATAATCGCATTTTTGCAGGTGTCAACTCGGCTTGACATTTGCATCGTTGGACAGTTCCAGAAAGTGTTGTATGCCAAATGAACACGGCGTCGAAACGGGTGAAACCCTAGAACCGGTGAGCCTGCCAGACCCGGGACCGCACATTGTGGCCATTGGTGCCTCGGCGGGTGGGCTTGAGGCGCTGGAGAAGCTGTTTGACGGCCTGTCATGCAACACCGGGGCCACCTTCGTGGTCATCCAGCATTTGTCGCCCGATCACAAAAGCATGATGGCCAATCTGCTGTCGCGCCACACCCAGATGCCGGTGGTGATGGTCGAGCAGGACATGCCCATCGAGCCCGACCGTGTTTACCTGATTCCGCCG
>CAIVHU010000226.1 GCA_903905735.1 uncultured beta proteobacterium | reverse complement strand
TCCAACTATGGCGATCATCGGGTGCGCGTGGCTGGTGTGGAATCTGGCCCAGACCTGGGCGAAAGCCAGCGCCGGGTGCTTTCGGTCTTAACCGACACCGGCGACCAGTTTTTTGCAGAAAACGGCCTGACCCTTACTGCCAAAACCTTGATGTGGGTGGACACGCAGGGGCACGAGGGGCATGTGTTTCAGGGTATGCGCTCGCTTTTATCTGCACCCAGCAAACCATTTATTGTCTGCGAGTTTTGGCCCTATGGGCTGGAGCGCGCGGAAGGCAAAGAGCTGATGTTTAACTTTTTGAACCGCTGTGCCGTCATGTACGACATCAACCAGCCCGACTGGCAACACAACCCGCTGGCAGGAATCTTGCCGCTACAGCAGATGTATCGCACCATGCTGGCCAATACCCGCGCCGGGCATTACCCGCATACTGATTTGCTGTGTATCCTTTGAACGATTTATTGGGAGATTAATGTAATGCGCGCTTTAATTTGTGGTGTGGGTGGGCAAGACGGAGGCTACCTTGCCAAGCTATTGCTTGGCAAAGGGTATGAGGTATTTGGCACTTCGCGTGATGTGCCGCAAATGTCGGGGCGCGGTTTGCAAACTTTGGGCATCGCGGGGCAGGTTGCCTTAAGTTCCATGGCCATCAACGACTTTCGCAGTGTGCTCACGGTGCTTGCCGCTGTAAAACCGGATGAGGTTTACAACTTGGCAGGTCAAAGCTCGGTGGGCTTGTCGTTTGACCAGCCGGTTGAGACCATGGAGAGCATTGCCACCGGCACGCACAACTTGCTGGAGGCCATTCGGTTTCTTGACCCCAAGATCAGGTTTTACAACGCCAGCTCCAGCGAGTGTTTTGGTGATACGGGTGTGGTGCCGGCTGACGAAAACACCGCTTTTCGCCCGCGCAGTCCCTATGCAGTAGCCAAGGCCACGGCGTTTTGGCAGGTGGCCAATTACCGTGACGCCTACAAACTGCACGCCAGCAGCGGTATCTTGTTTAACCACGAGTCACCCATGCGTCCTGAGCGTTTTGTCACGCGCAAGATCGTGGCCTCGGCCTGTCGCATTGCGCAAGGCTCTGATGAAACACTGACTCTGGGCGACATCACCATCGAGCGCGATTGGGGTTGGGCACCAGACTATGTAGAGGCCATGTGGCTGATGAATCAGCAACCCACCGGGGGTGACTTTGTCGTGGCCACCGGGCGCACGGTGTCGCTGGCCTATTTTGTAGAACGGGTGTTTTCCGAACTTGACCTGGACTGGAAGGCACATGTGACCAGCCTGCCTCAACTCTTTCGGCCCTCAGAAATCAGGGCCAGCCACGCTAACCCGGAGCGCACGCACCAAGTGCTGGGCTGGCACCATAGCCACGAGATGGAAGACGTGGTGCGCGAAATGGTTCAATTTCAATCAGGGGTCAAGAAATGAAAAAAGTGGCTTTGATTACCGGAGTTACCGGTCAGGATGGTTCATACCTCGCAGAATTTTTGCTGGAAAAAGGTTACGAGGTGCATGGCATCAAGCGAAGGGCCAGCCTGTTTAACACGCAACGTGTGGATCACCTTTACCAAGACCCGCATATCGACAACGCGCGCTTCAAGTTGCATTACGGCGACCTGTCAGACACCAGTAACCTCACCCGCATCATTCAGCAGGTGCAACCTGACGAGGTATATAACCTGGGTGCGCAAAGCCATGTGGCGGTGAGTTTTGAAAGCCCCGAATACACAGCCGATGTGGACGGCATGGGCGCGTTGCGCCTGCTTGAAGCCATACGCATATTGGGGCTGGAGAAAAAAACCCGTTATTACCAGGCCAGCACCAGTGAGCTTTATGGCTTGGTGCAAGAAATTCCACAAAAGGAAACGACCCCGTTCTACCCACGTAGTCCATACGCAGTTGCCAAACTGTATGCCTACTGGATCACAGTGAACTACCGCGAAGCCTACGGCATGTACGCATGCAACGGCATCTTGTTCAACCATGAAAGTCCGCGTCGTGGCGAAACCTTCGTCACACGCAAGATCACTCGGGGTCTGGCCAACATCGCTCAAGGGCTGGAGCGGTGCCTATACATGGGTAATTTGAGCGCCCTGCGCGACTGGGGCCACGCCAAAGACTATGTGCGCATGCAATGGATGATGCTGCAACAAGATCACGCCGACGACTTTGTAATCGCCACCGGGGTGCAGTTCAGCGTACGCCAGTTCATCGAGTGGAGCGCAGCCGAGTTGGGTGTGGCCGTGCGCTTTGAGGGCACGGGTGTAGATGAGGTGGCCGTGGTGGCGAGCGTGCAGGGCGACAAGGCCCCAGCACTCAAGGTGGGAGATGTGGTTGTGAGGGTTGACCCACGCTATTTCCGACCCACAGAGGTGGAAACACTGCTTGGTGACCCCACCAAGGCCAAAGTCAAATTGGGCTGGGTGCCAGAGATTACGGTGCAACAGATGTGCGCCGAAATGGTCGCATCAGACCTGCAGGCCGCGCGCCAGCATGCGCTGCTGCAAGCGCATGGGCACGACGTGTCGATCAGTGTGGAACGCTAACGATGTCCACCTCTTTTCTGCTCCAGCCCGTCGTGCTGTCGGGCGGCTCCGGCACCCGCCTGTGGCCCCTGTCACGCGAGAAATACCCCAAACAACTGCTCAGCCTGATCGGCGAAGACTCATTGCTGCAAGCCACCGTGCGCCGCGTAGAAGGCATTGCGGGCGTGCAACTGGCCGCGCCGCTGGTGGTGTGCAACGAAGAGTACCGTTTTGTCATTGCCGAGCAGTTGCGCCTGCTCGGTCAAAGCGGCACCATTGTGCTCGAGCCTTGCGGCAGAAATACGGCGCCAGCCCTGACTTTGGCTGCGCTGGCAGCTATCAAGACGGAAGCAGACCCGGTACTGCTGGTGATGCCTGCTGACCACGTCATCACCGACGTGGCGGCGTTTCAGGGCGTGGTGAGCCACGGTGCGGCACTGGCCGCCCAAGGTGCGGTGGTGACCTTTGGCATTACCCCCGATGCGCCGGAAACCGGTTACGGCTATATCCAGGCCGGTGCGCCGTATGCTGCAGACAGCGATGGTGCACGCCTGATCGCGCGCTTTGTCGAAAAACCCGATCTGGCCACCGCCCAGTCGTATCTGGATGCGGGCAATTATTCCTGGAACAGCGGCCTGTTCATGATGCGCGCCTCCACCTGGCTGGCAGCGATGGGCCAATGCCGCCCCGACATTCTGGAAGCCTGCCAGACCGCCTGGAACGAGGGCCAGACGGACGGCGAATTCGTCCGCGTCGGCAAGGACACCTTTGCGCGCTGCCCGAGTGATTCGATCGACTACGCCGTGATGGAACGCATTGCGGCCAACACCAGCACGGCCTCATCCGCCCTGCCCGCCGGTGTCGTGCTGCCGCTGAGCGCCGGCTGGTCTGACGTAGGCGCGTGGGATGCGCTGTGGCAGGTGCTGCCCAAGGACAGCCGCGGCAATGTCACCCAGGGTGACGTTATGCTGCACGACTGCGAGAACACGCTGGCACTGTCCGAAGGCCGTCTGATGGCGTGCGTGGGGGTGAGTGACCTGGTGGTGGTGGAAACCGCCGACGCCATTCTGGTGTCGCACAAGGACAAGACGCAGGATGTGAAGAAGATTGTGGATCGCCTGCGCGCCGAGAAGCGACCTGAAGGCAGCATCCACCGCAAGGTGTTCCGGCCCTGGGGCTGGTATGACGGCGTCGATGCCGGCTTACGCTTTCAGGTCAAACGCATTGTGGTCAAACCGCAAGGTATTTTGTCGCTGCAGATGCATCACCACCGCGCCGAGCACTGGATTGTGGTCAGCGGCACGGCACGCGTCACGCGCGGCGAAGAGAGCTTTCTGGTGTCGGAAAACCAGTCGACCTTTATTCCCCTGGGCACTACCCACCGCCTTGAAAACCCGGGCTGTGTGGAGTTGGAGATGATTGAGGTGCAGTCGGGCTCTTACCTGGGTGAGGACGATATTGTGCGGTTTGAAGATGTGTACGGGCGGTGATTGAAAACCGGTGGACGTTGTAAACCAATTTTGCCGCGCACATATGAAGCCAAATGGCCAGAATAGTCTGCGAGTCCTGATCACCAATATCGTTTTGGATGGCCGCAGCGGGACTGAAATTGTTACCCGTAATTTGGCGATGGGTCTTCATCGTGACGGACACAGCCCAATCGTTTATAGCCCGCAGACCGGTGAGATTGCACGGGAATTGCGTGCAATTGGAATCCCTGTGTTGTCGAGTATTGATCAGCTTTGTGAAAAGCCGGACATCATTCACGGCCACCATACGACGCAGACATCGGTCGCTGCCATACGGTTTCCTCAGACGCCAGCCATCTTTGTTTGTCATGATTTTGGTGCATGGCACGACGTGCCGCCCCGGTTGTCCAACATTGTTCGTTATGTTGCTGTCGGGGACGCAACCCGAGATCGCTTGACCATCGAGAACGGTATTTCCCCTGCAATGGTCGCCATTGTCGAAAATGGTGTGGATATGGATCGGTTCAAGCCTGGTCCTGATCTGCCTGCGCGGCCAAAAACTGGGCTGCTGATCGCCAAAAGCTGGAGTCAGATCGCACCAATTGTTGAGGCGTGTGCCATGCGCGACATTACATTGACTGTTGTCGGGCCGGCTGTTGGCGAACTCATGCAAAACCCCGAACAGGTAATGCCTCAATTCGATATTGTCTTTGCGAGTGGACTGACGGCCATCGAAGCACTGTCCTGCTTGAGGCCGGTCGTTGTCTGTGATGGGCGTGGCCTTGCAGGGATGGTCACATTGCAGAACTACGCTAAATGGCGACAACAGAATTTCGGCTTGCGAACGCTCTCCAACGCGTTGACCGCCGAGGCTTTCACGCGGGAGCTTGATCGTTACTCTGCATCGGAAGCCACCAGTGTTGGCCTCCTGGTGCGCCGTGAAGCAGCTTTGACGTCATGGGTTGCAAGATACGTCGCCCTATATCAGGACTGCATCGGCGACTTTGCCATAAGAGAAAAAAAGGACGATGACGACCACGTTCACGCAGCCATGCAGTTTCAAAGCTTGACATCTCCGGGCAATCCGGAATGGGACCGTGAAAGGGGTCTTTTGCAGGCCGAATTGTTGTCATCACAGACAGGTTTGGAAACACTTCAAGTGGATGTTCGCATAAGAGTGGACGCGAAAAAGCACATTGCCCTGATTGGATTTCATCCCCTTGAAAAGTGGGGGGCATGGTCTGCAAGAACATTCTGTTCTTTGGTATTGAGGTTCCCGATGGCTGGCAACATTCTGGCCATACAAATCGAATATCTGGTTTTCTTGACACCTGCCAAACCACGGATGGAGATCACTGCGTTGGTCAATGGCGAGCCTGCAATCACGTGGGCGGAAACAAAAACTGGCGAAGCCGTGCAATCGGGAATTCGTGTTTTTGCTATGCCACCAGGTTTTGTCGCCACGGATGAAGTCCAGTTTCTGTCATTCAGGACCTCTCACGTGGTCTCGCCAAGTTCCGAGAATGTGAGTCTTGATTCGCGCCCCCTTAGCATTGCCATCATCGCATTGACGGTTCTATCGAATCATTCGCCCGAATCTCCCACGATGGACAGTCCAAATGTCTGAGCCAGAACATGAAATGGCGGTCGTTGTGATGGCCTACATGGCACCAGGTTCTGTGATATCGGCCGTGCGTTCTATTCTGAGGCAGGTTCCGCAGCCAGAAATTCTCGTTGTTAATTCCGGTGGTGGGGACGTGCAACGGCAACTTCAGGATGCTGGAATCAAAGTCAAGGTCGCCGAGAACTCTCGACGATTGATGCCCGGTGGTGCCCGCAATCTGGGCATCCATTCAACCAGCGCACCCTACGTTGCGTTTCTCGCCGCCGATTGCACCGCCGAACCCGGCTGGGTCGCCGAGCGATTGAAGGCACACCATCAGGGACATGCCGTTGTGGCCAGCGCGCTTCTTTGTCATCAGCCAAAAAATCCCATTGCGCTCGCCGCGCACCTGAGCCTGTTCTTCAGGCGTATGCCACGTGTGCCGGCTGACATTGCCCTTGCTTATGGCAACTCTTATGACCGACGCTTGTTTGAACGCCATGGCCAATTCCGGGAGGACATGCGCACGGGCGAGGACACAGAGTTCCACCTGCGGTTGTCAGCTTCTGAACAGCCAAAGTGGTGGCCCGAAGTCAAAACCGTTCATGTTGGCACAACTTCCTTAATCGGGTTTGTCATTGATCAGTTTCGCCGTGGCAGACATTCGGCGCAAGCCTGGTACGCCATCAATCAACTCAACCGGAATACCTTTGCTCGTGGTGCTCTGAAGCGAATTCCGTGGACGGTTCGAATGGCCATGAAAGTGGTCGAACCTTCGGACCGTTTCATTGCAATGATGGCCGTGCCATTCATTTGGGTGGGAGGCATGGCGTACGTGTTGGGCGCACTACGTGCCAACGGCAGTGGAGTTGTCGCTCGTTGTGACGACTGACGTTCAACTAGTCCGGATGCAACCTTGATTACCGTGACATTGCCCTCCCCCCAGGCGCGCCCAAACGCTGTGTCGCGCGTTCTGGCAGTATTCTCATTTCGCTACGATGCGCATCTGGTGCCCGATCTGCTGGCTAACATCAAACCTATGGTCGATGGGTGGGTCTCGTTTGATGACACGGGAAGCCGCGAGCTGTTCAGCGATGAACCTGCACGTCGACACGCACTGCTCACGGCTGCTCGCAGTGCAGGTGCGCAATGGATACTGGCAGTGGATCCAGATGAGCGATTCGAATCGAACCTCGCGGTGGCTATGCACGCATTGACTTGCATCGAAGGTTCAGTTGCCTACACCTTTGCGCTTCGCGAGATGTATGACACTGAGCACTACCGTATTGACGGCGTTTGGGGCCAGAAAACGCAAACGCGATTGTTCCGGATGCCGAATGAAATTTGCCAAGCGCGAGCCCCGTTGCATTCGCCCTGGCACCACATGATTCCGGACGCTGAGGTGCGCGACTCAGGCTTCGACCTGTACCACCTGAAGATGATCACAGCAAAAAGGCGACGCGCGCGTGCAGATCTATACCAGCATCTGGATCCGCAGAGGCAATATCAGCCCATTGGGTATGAATATCTGGCTGATGATCAGAACGCGGTTTTTGTCAGGGTGCCGGATAGGCGCGGATATCAACCGAAACATCTTGAGGACAATGGCCTGTGGATGCCCAACCTCAATGGAACAAATGCTGAAATTGCGCGGTGAACTCTCGAGATGACTCAGATATCCATTTGCAAATACATAACGCACGCTGTACCGCTTGGATTGAGCTGTCGTGTCACCTATCAGATACGCAACTACTTCAGGTCCGATACCGCGTATCCCTTCGACTGGTGGGGAAGCCCCTTGGAAGGCATCGCGCGCTACCTGAGGGATCCCGACCCTGATCGCATCTTTTCTGAAGGCAACCTTGTTGAAAAAATGAGTGAACAGTGGATTGAGTCGATCAACAGTCGTGCCTTTGGATTTCAGCTTTTTCACGAGTTCCCACGTCAGAAGGAAACGCCGGCAATGCGTGTTGTCTCACCGAACTGGCGTGATCACATAGCATCGGTTCGATCAAAACACTTGCTGCGTTTGCAGCGCCTGCTGGATCTTGATCGGCCGGACAACAGTATTCTTTTTGTTCGGGACAGATTGGACAGCACCGATGACCTCACGCAACATCAGGTGGTAGTCGATGATCTCTGGCAGACACTGAAGTTTCGGTGGCCGCGTGCCGACATCCAACTACTTTTGATCAATGTCCCATGCTTCGAGCCTCCGAGTCCGCAAGTGATTCGCCTTGAGTTTATGGATCTGCCAGGACCGCCGCCAGACGCTTGGCGTGGAGATGACCGAAGCTGGGTTACCGCGCTTGAATCTGCGGGGCTAATGCCTCAGATTGGCGCCCGAGCACTTCATTCGCCACCTTCACCGGGTGAAGCGTAATGGGTGGGATCTCAACCTCCAGGCGGTCGTCATGTGGTTTGACCGACACTTTGGCTTGTCATCGGCGGCAGGGGTCGCCACTGGAACAACCAACGGAACTCGGCATTTGATGACAGTTAAACAGATGCCCTCATTGCGTTGCGGGCTCGGGGTACATCGTCCAGGGATGAGGGTGACCGCAAGGGGACATGGATGGGTCATGAAAGGAGTCTACACACAACTCCGGTCAAATGGAAAGCCCAGTGATCATTTAGCATCCGTCTGTTCCATATTGAGCCGTTGTCAATTATCAGGCTGCCAGTCCGTGGGCTTGCAGCGTCCTCCTTGGGCAAACCAGGCTACGTGCTCAGCAACCAGATCAAATCGGCAAACAAACCTTCCGTTGACGGGCATTTGAAGTCGCACGGTCACCTCAACCACTGAGCCAGGCAACACATCAGATGCCCCAATCGCAAAACGATTGAAATCCAAACTTTCAACCGTATTGTCTGGCCGCAGCAACTGACAGCCCAAGTTCACTTGGCCCACCGCACCTGGCTTGCCAAGCCAAACGGCTTCGCCCGTGTTGTGAATGCGAAACTTCAGTTCATACCAGCACGGGTGCCCCACCACCGCCTGCGCCGACTGCAACCGAATGTCGGCCGCCAACGCATGCGGCCGCCGACTATCAATTGCTGCGCCAGCACCCGGCTTTTGTAGATAGAAACACTGTGTGTCAGTCAAATTTCGCTTCAAACCAGCCAGCAAACGCTCGCCATCGGCTTTCGGTAAACCGTCTGCGCCAGCCCACTCCTGGTATTGCGCAAATGGCACCACCGTGGGCTTTTGCAATTGCACCAAAAGTTGGGGCAGACCCAAGCCCGCGTTCAGCGCAGCAGCAGCTATATCAGCCATCACAATGTCATTCTCAATCACGTTGAATTGAGACATCTCAGCCTGCGACTGCTCGGTCAGCGAGTGAAATGGGCCTGGCTCCACCATTGCTACACGCCCACCAGGACGTAGCACGCGGGCCAGTTCTTTCAACGTAGCGGCCTGGTCTTTAACATGGTGAAACGAATCAAAGCACACCACCCGATCCACGCTGCCATCATCCAGCGGGAGCAGGTGCCCGTCATAGGCCATAAACCGCACCGCACCGCCGGCGCGCACACCACGCTGTGCGGCCCATGCTTTTGCTAGCAGCAGTGCAGACGGGGCTATGTCAACCCCAATGACACTACAACCTAGGTCAGCCAGGGCTAAACTCAACCAGCCAGTGGCACAGCCAAAGTCCACCACTTCGGCCCCCTGAAATACATCTGCCGCCTGCAGCAGTAAGCTCACATTGCGGGTTATGTGAATGGCATCTGACACATTGGAAAATGGCTTGTAACACTGCTCACTCTGCACGCTCAAGCCCGCAAAATAGGCATCCGCGTCCCGTAGTAGGTCAGCATCGCTCAACTGCCTGACCAACTGCTTGATGTCAATCCGGCCCTTGCGCTCACCCATGCCCCGCAACCGCAAGCCGACTGCCTGCAATAGCGTACTCACAAGTATGCGGCGCCAGCCACCGCATAAGCCATGGCTCGGCGTTCGCGCTCAGCCGGCAAATCAGACTCGGCGCCCAGGACGTTGCGGCAGTACCACCCCTGCAATGACTTGCGCTGGGCTTTCTTGTAAACCGCGATAGCGCCTGCCAAACCCCGAATGTCTGAGGCCTTTTCACGGGCTTCGTTTGAATCCGCCAACTCAATCAAGACAAAGGTTCTGGAGGCACCCGTCCGTAGCAGGCCGAGGTATCGGGCGAACCCTTCAGAGTCGGGTTCACGCGTAAAAAGTGCCACATAGGCTGCCACCAAAAACATACGGCCCTGCCACTGCAATACATCTGCGACGCTCGCTTTGTGTTGCACCAATTTGACCCAATCGTCCAGGCCGGGCAGTTTGGAATCGAACGCCTTGCCCTCTGGGTCACAACGCAGGTCAGCCAACAACTGCGAGCGCGAGGCACCCGCCTCCAGCCGTTGAAGGTATTCGCTCAGGCCCGTCGGGTCTGCCTCACGGCCCAAGACACAATGGTAGGCCTGGCGCACAAACTCGGGTCCCTCAAGCGCCAACAAATCAGTCAAAGGGCACGTTACAAACGGCTTTGCCACTAGCACGACAGGCTTTGGCGGCTGCCGTGCGGCAAAGCGCGCGGCCTCTTTGCTCGTTGCCAACTCGCTCCAAACCTGAGCCCGCTGCACGCCGACGCGTAAGCGTGCCACATAGTCTCGAAGTCCGGCAGGGTCCGCCGGCCGACCCAACAAGGTCAAATAGCCTTTTTGCACAAATGCGTCATCCGCCAGCCCACTCAGTGTATTCACTGCTTGCTGATACTGCATACTCATATTCCACGCCCCTCTGTAAAACTTCGTTCTTTATCCTAACTTTCATGGCGCGGGACCGAGCCACCGCGAAGAATGAAATTTTGATTTATGCTCGCTGCATGCTGCGCTTTACATGGCTGGTTGAGGCGTTTTTCAATAGGTGCGTTATTTCAAGTTAACGATCGCTACCGTCAGAGTTGATTTTCTGCGATTCAAAATAATCCGCCCACTTGGGTAATATGTTCTTCGGCAAATAGAGCTGCGCCACCCTTCGCCCCCTGGCACGCAGAGCCACGCGCAAATCGCTGTTCTCGACCGCCACCACGCCGCGCATGATTCGCGCTGCATCATCCACCGAATACGGGTTAAAAAACTCCGACGCATCCTGATAAATTTCGCGGTGCACCGCAATGTTAGACGATATCACAGGGCACCCACACAACATGGCCTCAACACCCGAGTAGTCAAAGCCCTCAGCCACACTAGGGCACACTGTAGCCAATGCGTGCTGGTACAGAACCCTGAGCTCTTGCGACGGCACGTTTTGCAGATAAAAAAGCTCACCCTTTTCTGCCCAGGGTTTAAAAGCCTTGATAACCGGCCCTTGATCCCACCCCATATTGCCCACCACAATCAGTTTCAGACGAGGGTGCGTGCTGTACTTAAGCCGCTCCCAAGCGTTCACCAAAAGCATGTGGTTTTTTCGCGGTTCGATGGTAGACACGATCAAAAGGTACTCAAATTCATCCTCCACTTGCTTGTCCAAGCCCAGCTTGGACTTGAATTCAGGCATTTCAGCCAACCGGTTACGCACCAATCGCGCCACCAAGGATCGTGGCACATCGTCTTCAAAATACTCTTCAGACACCATGTTATGTATCACAAAGGTCTGCTTCTCGGCCTGCGGAAATACTGTGAGCAGGTCTTGCCGAGTGGCCTCTGAAATGCATGACAACAGGGCTCCTGATTCAATATTTGCCCGCAGCGCTTGAAAATGCGTGGCTTGGTGAAACGCCTTATCTGCAATGGTGTGCGGCATCAGTATTGGCACGGCGTCGTGGTAACGCACAATCATCTGCGTGCCCGTGCTCACGCGGCCCGGAAAAGGCGTTTGCGCCAGAAAATAGTCAAAGCCCTTGGTATCCAACAAGGGGTAATGCGCCACCTTGCGCAAGCTTGACGACCGCAGTCCAACCTCGTGAAACTGCTTGCGCGAGGGCTGGACGGCCATGAAGTCATCAAGCGTGATGCCATCTTTCTCCGCCGCGCTGAGTGTCTTGTCAAAGAATGTGCGCCACACAAAATCTGAAAATAACCGGGCGTCAAACACACTGTGGGGCACCGAAAACCCCAAGGCTGTTCGGGTACTTAGCATATTCAAGGCCACATAGCGGCTGACATTCTCCGCAAAGTTTTCCCACACGTTGCTGTAGGGTCGCTCATTGAGCGACACGACGAACTTGGATAACTGAAAAATGCGCCGAGACTCCGGCAACGACGCATGGTGGGGCAATAGCGCAGCCCGCAACCGCCGGCCCCCGTGTTGTATGAGCCCCTGCGTGTGCAAACCTTGCAAGCGCCGCCAGCCTGTGAACAACAGCCGTGTTTCTTGCGGGATGCCAGCGAAGCCATCAAAAGCGGGCTTCAGGTCGACCAGTATTTTGGTTTTTGTCATACGAGGCATTTTATCTAGCGCAACATACAGCGATTTTCGTTTCGTCACTGGTTCTAGCTCAGGTCGATGAGCCACATGGTTCAGCCCCCAAGTGTGATTCAGCATCCTTATTCTGGACAATCTTGCTTCGTTTACAGGTCAACGATCTATTGAGCACGCCATTGCGTGAAACGGCGATTTGATCCTGGGATTTGGCGGGCGGCAGAGTTGACTGTTTACCAGTCAGTCGGCATGCAATGAGATAGACCAAGGCAACAACGCCTCGTAGTCATCAGCCGTTTGTGCTTTGGGTAAAGCCACCAACAAGACGCGCAGCTACAGATACATTTCTGATTGCGAGCATGGATGATGCGAAAAACGCACCGCCAAGTCATAGCCACCATTGATGAACTTCTTGACACGCACTCCAAGGTGGAAGTTACGGCAATCTTGAATGAGCGTGGGCACCGCACATACCGGTAAATGCCGTACACGCTCAATCGCGTAGTTTGGTCGCGGACCACTTACAAGCTCAAATGTTGACGGCAGCGACTGGAAGAACAGGGCTTCTGTGACACTGAGCAACTTCGACAACGACTTCAGGTTTTACAAAGTACCATCAGACTTTGGCGTCAGGAGGGACTTCTACCTCGCAAATTCTATGGGGACGGAACCCGTTGTCTCTACGGAGCACCCGAGATTTTCGATTTGCTTAAAACCCAACTTTGGCGTGCAGCACACGCCAAAGATCCCGACCAACTCCAGAAGTCAGAATGAGGTGCAGTATGAAACCATCGTTTTATCGATGGGATAAACGCTCGATTCCACCGCGAACACCAACGATGTACAGATCCCATCTAGTCCATTCGCTTTGGTTTTGGACGCTGTCAGTTACTCTAGGGTTGATGGCTGGAGCTGCGCATGCGGCACCGTCGGAGGGGTTGGATGGGAGGGTCATAGTTGGCTATCAGGGGTGGTTCGGCTGCCCCAAGGATTTCGAAGCAAACGAGGAATGGCAACATTGGTTTGTGAAAGGTGTCCGACCAGAAAATTTGACGGTGGACTTGTTGCCATCCATTCATGAAATCAGGCAGGAAGATTTGTGCGACACGGGGCTGCCGAGGTCAGATGGGCATGGCACGATCAGACTTTTTTCGTCTCAGAATTTGAATGTTGTCAATACGCATTTTCGTTGGATGCGTGAGCATGGCATTGATGGTGCGGCAGCGCAACGTTTCATTTCGGAGATGTCCAAGCCGGAAAAAAAACGGAGAAGTGATAACGTGCTGAGGAACGTGAGGTTAGCGTCGGAGGCAAACGGACGGGTGTTTTTTGTTGTTTTTGACATATCGGGAGGGAATCCTGAAACCGTCACTGACGATATCCGTCAGGATTGGCACCGACTGATCTTCGACCAGAAAATGACAGAATCCCCTGCCTATCTGCACGACCATGGTAAGCCAGTAGTGGAACTATGGGGATTTGGTTTTGGCGGCCATCCCGGTACGCCCTTCGACGTTGCTGGACTCATCACTGATTTGCGGAACGGGAAGAATGGCCTGCCCGCCGCGACCGTAATCGGCGGTGTGCCATCCCGTTGGCGCGAACTCACGGGTGATTCTCAGTCCGACCCGGCCTGGGCAAAAGTATATCGTTCCTACGATGTGATCAGTCCATGGGCCGTCGGTCGCTTCAAGAATGATGCCGAAACGGACGCGTTTTATCGCAATATCGTTGCAACTGACATAGAGGAAACGCGTCGGCAAGGGCTGCGGTATATGCCCGTCGTGTTTCCTGGCTTTTCTTGGTTTAACCTCCAGAACAGCCGCAACCAGCCTGATAAGGCTGTTCTGAATCAGATACCACGTCGTTGCGGTGATTTTCTATGGCGACAAGTAAGCGATGCGCTAACGTTGCGGGTGGATGCAGTTTATGCAGCCATGTTCGACGAAGTGGACGAGGGTACAGCGCTGTTGCCTGCGGTCACCACCCAGGAAAACCTGCCGGCGGGAGCAAAGGTGGAATACTTAAATCAGGACGGCTGCGCATTGCCAGATGACTGGTATCTGCGCGTCACCGGGCGAGCAGCTGATTACCTGCATTCCCGGACTGTGCCACCATTAAGCTTAAATGCAGCAATGGGTGCTCAGGTTCACCCCAGCAGCAGTCAGAAATGAATTGACTTGCGAGGGCAACGTGTCAAGTCCAACGAAGGCCACGTTAGCATGATTCCCTCTTGTTATTCCTATCGGAGGTGGGCATGGAACCTGTCAGTGTCAGTGGTCTAAAAAAACCCAGTCAGGCCCTGCGGATGGCACGCCGGGGTGTCATGCTGGTGATGAACCGTGACAAACCGGACGCGCTGATGCTGGGCGTTGAATGCGCCAAAGTATTGACTGTCAAGGGTGTCAGGCCTGCCTTGGCCACAGCCTTGTTTCGGGATGGCCATTTGTCGTTGGCCCGTGCTGCCCGGCTGGCCGAACTGCCACTGGGGAAGTTTGTTTCACACCTGTCGCGCCTGGGTATTCCGGTGGTTACCGGCGGGGCAGATGATGCGCATAAAGATTTGGAAACGCTTGAGCGATGGCTCGCCTTGTCCTAGCAGATGCCGGCCCGCTGATTGGTCTTGCGCGGGTGGATGGCTTGTGTTGGCTACAGCCTTTGTTTGGCACGGTGTGGATGCCGTCCGAAGTGAAAACCGAACGTGCAACTGCTGCTGCACCGGTGTCATTAACGTAATCTTGATTCGGATGTGCAGGCATCAAGCATGCCTGGGCTGATGGCCGCATTTGAGTCAGGCGCAAATCTCGTTTGACAGAGGCATTCAAACCAACAATAATCACAAACTAGTCAGGCTAGTCAGTTTTAGGTCCTGATTTTTCCGCCAAAGGATGTGATCTATGGGTACATGGCAATTGCAAGAGGCCAAAAGCCGCTTCAGTGAGTTGGTAGAGCAATCTCTTTCAGTCGGGCCGCAATGGGTCACCCGGCGCGGTGCCGATGCCGTGGTGGTGCTGGCTGCGGCTGACTACCGCCGAATTCAACAGGGGCCGTCGCTGGTGAAGGTGCTGCTGGAGGCGCCACGCGGTGAGCCGCTGGATTTGCATCGTTCAACTGAAGCGATTCGAAGCGTTGATGTCTGATGAAATATTTGCTTGACACCTGCGTTTTGTCAGAATTGATCAAACCGGAGCCAAACCCAGCCGTTTTGGCCTGGATCAATGCACGGTCTGACACGGAGTTGTTGACAGCCGCTATGGTGTTAGCCGAATTGCATCGCGGTGTGGCCAAGCTTACAGCCTCTCGTCGTAAGCAGGATTTAACCGACTGGTTAGAGAAGCTGCAAAAGGCGCTCGACTCCAGAGTGTTGCCCTTTACGTTGCAGACTGCTGAGCACTGGGCTGCCATGTGCGCCCGTGCTGAAAGTGTGGGCAAAACAATTGCGGCATTTGATTCAATCATTGCTGCGTCAGCCGTAGAACATGGCTTGGCGCTGGTCACGCGTAACGTGGAAGATTTTGCGGCGGTGCCTGTTGTTATTGTCAATCCGTGGGAATCATTGGGGTCGGATGCTTGATTTTGAAGACTTTTCTTTGAGAGGGTCTTGGCGAGCAAAAATTAAGCAGGCATATACAATTGCTATATCCCATTGTCCGGAGCTCTGAAAAATGACCACCACAACCGTGTTTATCAACAACCGCAGCCAGGCGATTCGTCTCCCAGCAGCGTTGCGACTGCCTGATGGTGTCAAACAAGTCGATGTCCGGGCCAGGGGGTGTGAGCGGGTTATTGCCCCACTGGGCCAGACTTGGGACAGTTTTTTTCTTGATGGGCCGCAAGCTGCTGATGATTTCCTTGAGGTTCGCGCCAGTCAGGACCAGCCAGAACGAGAGGCGTTTTGATGCTGCGTTATCTGCTTGACACCAATATCGTTAACTACGTGATCAAGCAAAAGCCCTTGTCTGCGTTGCAAGTATTCAACCAGCATGCCGGTCATATGGCCATCTCAAGCATCACTTTGGCCGAGTTGCTGCATGGCGCCGAAAAAAGCAATGCGCCTGAGCGCTCGCTAGCTGCGGTCGAAGATTTTTGTAGCCGCCTGGACGTGTTGCCCTATGGCCCCAAAGCGGCCCAACATTACGGCAACATTCGCAGTGCCCTGGAAAGGCGCGGTCAAACCATCGGAGTCAATGACTTGCATATTGCCGCGCATGCCCGCAGCGAAGGCCTGACGCTGGTGTCAAACAACCTGCGCGAATTTGAGCGGGTAGATGCTTTGCAACTGGCCAACTGGGTTGACACCACACGGAGCTAGCCGGACTCATGCCAACACAAAACCCACTCGAATCCGAATCCATAGAAATCATCCGCGAGGCAGTGGCCACTGCCCGCAAGCCGGTGATGATGTATTCCATTGGCAAAGACTCTTCCGTCATGCTGCACCTGGCGCGCAAGGCCTTTTACCCCGCGCCACCGCCATTTCCGCTGCTGCATGTGGACACTGGCTGGAAGTTCAAGGCGATGTACGCCCACCGTAAGCGCATGGTGGCCGAGAGCGGCATGCAACTCATCACCCACACCAACCCAGAAGGCGTGGCCGCCGGTGTGGGTCCATTTACCCACGGCAGCAATTACCACACCGATGTCATGAAAACCCAGGCGCTCAAGCAGGCGCTGGACGCGCACGGGTTTGACGTGGTGTTTGGCGGTGCCCGGCGCGACGAAGAAAAGAGCCGTGCCAAAGAGCGCGTATTTTCGTTCAGGGCACCGGGCCACCGCTGGGACCCAAAAGCGCAGCGACCAGAGCTTTGGAACCTGTACAACACGCACATTGCGCCCGATGAATCCATCCGCGTCTTCCCCATCAGCAATTGGACCGAGTCGGACATTTGGCAGTACATCCAGGCTGAGAATATCCCGATCGTGCCGTTGTACCTGGCCGAACAGCGGCCTGTGGTGCGGCGTGGCGGGCAGTGGATCATGGTGGATGACGAGCGTTTTCCGTTTACACCGGGCGAGGTGGCACACATGCGCCAGGTGCGCTTTCGTACCCTGGGTTGCTGGCCGCTCACGGCTGCGGTTGAGTCTGATGCCATCACCCTGGATGCCGTGATTGCCGAGACGCTGGGTGCCCGCAGTTCAGAGCGTGAAGGACGCTTGATTGACTCTGACGTGCCAGGCTCGATGGAGAAGAAAAAGCAAGAAGGATATTTTTGAGGCTTTGTTGTGATTGGGCTAATTTAATTGATAAATGCCTAATAATTGCAACATTTATGCATCATGAAACGCATTGACCAGCCTACACACGAGCAAGCCGTCCTGGCTCTTGCCAGGGCACGACCACTGCTTCGTGCTCGAGATCTTGCGCAACTGGAGTTGCCTACCATCGTGCTCAGCCGACTGGTGACGGCTGGCAAGCTTGAACGAATTGCCAGAGGGGTGTACGCCCTGCTAGGGCAGGCCATGAGCGAACACCGGTCACTGGCGGAAGTGGCACTGCGCGTTCCCCGAGGGGTTGTTTGTCTGCTTTCGGCGCTACGGGTCCATGGTATCGGCACCCAGGCCCCCTTTGAAGTCTGGCTTGCCATTGCACATCGGGCGCCCATTCCACGTCTTGACCAGCCAAAAATTCGCACCGTGCGCATGTCGGGGGCTGCATTGACGGATGGTATTGAGCGTCTGGCGGTAGATGGTGTGGATGTGCCAGTTTTTAGCGCTGCCAAGACTGTGGCTGACTGCTTTAAATACCGCAACAAGATCGGTCTGGACGTTGCCCTGGAAGCACTGCGCGATGCTTGGGCGAAACAAAAATTCACGATGGATGAGATATGGCATTTCGCGATGGTTGACCGCGTGTCCAATGTCATGCGCCCCTATCTGGAAAGCGTGGCAACATGAGTCGAAATCTGGCGGCCTCTGTACGAGCGCGATTGAAGCAACATGCAGATGCGATGCGACCCAGCAAGACTTTAATCAAAACGATGTTGGTACGGGTTGGCGAGTCCGTAATGGGTAGCTGCCCATGCGCGTGACCATTCCATGTGACGGGCAGAAATCCGCCCACTGGACTCTTTGAACTGCCACGGCATGTGTTTGACGTGCGTTTATACTGGAGAGAAATTCCAATATAAACGGCAGTTATGTACGCCCGAACACTTTCAAAAACAATTCACGCGATCAGTGACAGCTTTCCTGTCTTGATGGTCACTGGCCCTCGGCAGGTGGGTAAAACAACTCTGCTCGAAATCTGTGCCAAAGAGGGCACGCCAATGCCGATGGCTTATGTAACGCTGGACGATATGGACGCACGCGCCTTGGCTCGACGCGACCCAGCACTTTTTTTGCAAACCTGGCAGCCACCGCTGATCATTGACGAGATCCAGTACTCGCCGGAGTTGTTCAGCGCCATCAAGATCATGGTGGATCGGGATAAGCGCAACGGCCTGTTTTGGCTGACTGGGTCGCAAAAGTTTCAGCTGATGCGGGGTATTACCGAGAGCCTGGCGGGGCGGGTCGCCATTGTTGATTTGCTCGGACTGTCACAGGCCGAACTGGATGGACGCGCTGCTTTGTCGCAGCCCTTTGTGCCGACTGGGCCGTGGATCGCCGCCGCCCGCGCCGCCAGTGCCCACGCACCCAAGCCACTGATGGCGGTTTTTCGGCAAATCTGGTTGGGTTCATTCCCGCGGCTTGTTGAACAAGGGCCCAAATCGCGGGATTTGTTTTACCGCTCTTACATCCAGACTTACATCCAGCGCGATGTGCAGGATGTACTGAAGGTGTCTGATCAACTGGCGTTCAACCGTTTTCTGGCAGCTGTGGCTGCCAGAACCGGGCAGTTGCTCAATTTCGCCAGCTTGGCCAGGGATGTGGACATTGACAACAAGACCGCCAAGGCCTGGTTGTCGGTGCTGGAAACTTCTGGCCTGGTATTTTTGCTGCAGCCGTATCACACCAATTTGACCAAGCGAATGGTCAAAACGCCCAAGTTGTATTTTCTGGATACGGGCCTGGCCGCTTATTTGACCAAATGGCCTGATGCGGCCTCATTGGAAGTGGGCAGCATGTCGGGCGCGATCCTGGAGACCTGGGTGGTCAGTGAGATCGTGAAGAGTTATTGGCACAACGGTCTGGAGGCCAACCTCTTTTTTTGCCGCGACACAGACCAGCTGGAGGTGGACCTGCTCATCGAGTCTGGTGACACCTTGTATCCGGTAGAGATCAAGAAAACTGCGTCGCCTTCGCAAAACGCCAGGCACCAGTTTGCCGTGCTCGACAAGTTGGGCAAGACGATTGGACCAGGCGCAGTGCTTTGCATGGTAGAACGCGACATCCCGCTGTCGCAAAGTGTGACAGCAGTACCGGTTGGGTACCTCTGAACCCACCGGGATCACAAAATGGTAGATCGCAGATGCCAACTTTCGCGTGGGTACGCGTGCTAAATAAGTCAGGTATTCCCCCGGCTTTGCCGGGGTGACAGCAGGAGTTTGACGTTTACGTAGGTAGGGATGTCCATCGCAGAAACTCGCAATCGTGAGCCGCCAAGCAAACGAAAGGAGAAACTGGATGGACAAAATGGGAAGCTTGAACCACACGAAATGGGACTGCAAGTACCACATCGTGTTTATACCGAAGAATAGACGAAAGGTGTTGTACGGGGAACTGCGCAAATATCTGGGAGAGGTATTTCGAAATCTTGCACAGCAAAAAGACTGTCGTATAGAGGAGGGACACCTGATGGTGGATCACGTTCACATGATGATCTCGATCCCACCCAAGCACCCGGTGTCGCAGGTGGTGGGATACATCAAGGGCAAAAGTGCGATCCACTTGGCGAGGGTGTATTCAGAGAGGAAGAGAAACTTTACAGGG